>JBDSSX010000025.1:0-3485 GCA_039928555.1 Nitrosospira sp.
CTGAATTAATCGCCAAAGTTTTTGCTGGCATCCCGTTCAAAAACGGGGTCATAACGAAAGCAGAAAATCATCAACGAATCGCCGCCTGATCATGCCGCCGTACACAACATTTGACCATAACTCTCGATCATTTGGCACAGGCTCTCGCATGGAACTTGTCCTGATCTGTGTCGTGGTGCTGCTGACCTCCGGCTTGGCACTCTCCCAGTGATGTTTTTAATCGGGGCTGGACTAGCGGCCGGTTTGCTTTAGCCTCAGCTCAATAGCACAGGACGCACGCATGGGCGTAGGGTGCTTTATTTTCCGTTTTCTGAGGCGACCTCATCGTGAAGTCACGTCTGTGCGGGGTATGGATAGCCGGTGTTCGTAGTCGCCGAAGGCATGACTTGTCCGATCATCGACTTGCTGGCACAGGAGCAATATCACTTTGGAGTTTCGGAATTAAGCGTATATAGATCAACTCGCTCACCAATTCCACGAGTGTCTGAGTAACGATGATCGCCGGTAGTACAGGAACAGCGCCCGGTACCGCAAAGGCGAGCGGCAACACCACGAGCGAATTCCGTGTCCCTGCGCTGAATGCAACTGACCGCCCGGCTGTTGCATCGAGACGGAACAGCCGCCCAACGTTCCATCCAATCAGCGGCGCAACAATTGCGAAGGCGATATAGATTGGAACTACCCGCAACGCCGCATCAATCGCCGCTCCAAGCTGCGGGACAACGGACGCGATAACCACGAACAGGACAAGCGCCGTCGCCGGCACCGGCAGCACTCCGAACGCCGTTGACAGCCGCTCCCCGGTCTTGCTCCGCGCTGACCATAGCTGCACGAGGGCAGCAAGCACAAGCGGAACGGCAATCAGCCACAAGAATGCATGAATGAAAGGCCCGAACTGAACAAGACCGGCAGCGTTTTCTCCGAGGAACAGGCCAAGATAGAGAGGTAACAGCAACATTTGCACGATTAGCAGAGCCGGAGTAGCCGCCAGCAACAAACGAGCGTCAGCTCGGCCAAGATGAGAGAAGGTTACGACATAGTCGATACAAGGGGTGAGCAGTACCAAGAGCACCCCAAGCCGCACCATAGGTTCAACGGGAAGGAACTGCACGAGGACCGCCACCAGAAGCGGAATCACGATAAAATTCCCCACAAGCAGAGCGGCGAGGAAGCGGACATGGGCAAATGCCCGCCTCAAATCAGCAAGTGGCACCTGAAGAAAGGTCACAAACAGCATGAGGGCTAACGCCGGATTCACACCCGCCTCAAGAGCTGTCGTGCCAGGTACGAGCAATGCAACGATCGCCGCTATTACGACCGTGCCGAAGTAAATAGCGATTTGACACTTTTCCAGTACTTCCCTGATGTTTTGCATATTCATCTCCCCAGCGGCCCGTCTTCACCCCTTGCTGAAATCTGGCCAGCGTAAATGAGCAACATCAACAAAGAGGTGCTGGGTTAAGCGTGTCCATTGGTCCATTCTTTTGGAAACTTTATCTACCCATCACCATTGACGTAGGCATATAGTGTCGTCGTTGTGATCCCAAGCCTATTGGCGATATCACTCTTGGCTGCTGACGCTAATCTACTGGGGGCGGCCTGCAACCCGCGTAACACGTAGCCATATGCGGATTCAGTTCTGTTCCTCCGTGTCTTTTGCCAAGGGTTCTCCGGTAGACACCCGGTCCACCTCGCGTGCATTGATAGGGTAGCTATGGACAGGCCCGATGAAAGGCTGAATCAGCATTCGATCGAGCCGTTCCCAAGCCGGTTCACGGAACAGATTGATGCCAATGGTCATCCCGTCATGGCCATCTCGAGGCTGATCTTTATAAGTGCCCAGCAGCCGATCCCACCAGGGCAGATTGAATCCGAAGTTGGAGTTTGTCTCGTTGGGGTACCAGGAATGGTGGACGCGGTGCATGTCGGGCGTAACCACCAGCCAGCGCAGGACTCTGTCGAAGGGTAAGGGGATGCGCACATTGCCATGATTGAACAATGAAGTTGCATTGAGTAATACTTCGAAAATCAGCACTGCAAGCGCTGGCGCTCCAAGAGTGGTTACGACCATCAGCTTGATACCCATGGAGAGTACAACCTCAATCGGATGAAAACGCACCCCGGTGGTCACATCAAAATCGAGGTCGGCATGATGCATCCGATGCAGCCGCCAGAGCGAGGGCACAGCGTGGAATAACACATGCTGAAGGTAAATGGCGAGGTCGAGGACCACTACAGCAATCAACACCGCAATCCATTCTGGAAGGGCGAAAACGTTCAACAGGCCCCAACTGCGCTCTTCACCCAGCAATGCAACGCCGATGGCGGCTGTTGGGAATACGATTCGGAGCACTAGTGTATTCAGCGCCGCGATGCCGAGATTGCCCGGCCAACGCTTGAGCCGCGTAAGATTCCGCTTACGCCGCGGCACCAACGCTTCCCAAATACCGACAGCAGCGAGGATCGCGACAAAAAAACCTAGCCTGACAACCGGCTCAGCCCCTAAAACGGTTTCGGCCACACTTATTCTCCCAACTCGGTTGCGAGACGTAGCCCCATGATTGGGATGTATTCAATCTATTGAATAATTGAGTATTTAGCACCACCGCGTGGTGGTGCGGATTAATGATAAACTAGTAAGTTGTCCGCACGAAGCTGCACCAGTCCAATTTCATCCTGCCGACGTTCAAGGTTGCACCCGAGTACACCGCTATAGAACGAGAGCATCCTCTCAAGATTGATAACGCGGAGTACCAGGTGATCTATTGCGCGAATGAGCATCGGATTTTTATGTGTACTCATGTTCTATCTCGCTGGCGTCCAAAACGTTGGAATTTAACAGATGGCCGCGAATGGCGCAAAGCGTTACGTGCACGACATACACCACGATAGTGAATCAGAAATATTTATATAGCAGACTCAGATTAACACATCAGGAGCGAGACGTTAAAACATGACTGGATGGGTCCCAGGTAAGGCGTGAAGAGACGAGTTATTCAATGCGACGACGAGCAACTGCATAGCAGTGATCTAGTCATTTTTGAGCCCTCAGCTGAATGTGCTTGTCCAAACAAATCCACATCTCAACCTGCTAAAGGCACTCCCTCCTTCACGCTTGCGGATTTAGGTTAAAATGGCTTCTTAATCGTTACACGCCCACTCTTTTCATGAAAAAACCCCGCGTCCCGCATCGCACAAAGTCTCCACGCGTGGTCCAGGAGCTTTCCAGGCTGGCTGCGGGACTTGCCGCTTCCGGCAGCCGTATCGAGGATGCGTTCTGGGAGAACCGGCTTGCGGCAAAGATACACGTACAATTGCGTACGGGCGACGATCAAAACCTTGAAGCGGCGCTGGATCAACTCTATGACACCGATTCCGTGGGTTACGGTGAATTCATTTATGCCATTGAAGCGGCAATCGAATGCGGCATATTGATGCGGGAAGGTGTTGGTCACGATGTACTGATGTTCGCGGCGCCTGTGCTG
>JBDSSX010000026.1:0-12498 GCA_039928555.1 Nitrosospira sp.
TCAGTGTTATGGTTAATAACAATATTTCGTATTATTTGACGCTCACCTTCCGCGTGAGGCCGCTACGGGTGAATTGCACAGTTTTTGCGGCACAGGACTGCGTTGCAACTTCTTGGAATGGAACGACCATTCCGCATCGTTGCGCCTTGCCCTGTACCCCAAAAACCGCACACTTCACCCCGTCCAACTACCGGATTTAGGTTGAAAGTATGAAATTATCTGTGGAAGCAAGATTAACTATAAGATTTTTGAATCAAGTTAACCTCTTGCGGCAGAATAGGTTCTATTGATGCTGTCAGGAATAAAGCCATGCTGATTGGACTACCCAAAGAAACCAAGGATCATGAGAACCGGGTCGGAATGACACCTAGTACGGTTAAGGCTCTGACGCGGCGCGGACATCGGGTACTGGTACAGAGTGGGGCGGGGGACGGCAGCTTTCTTTCAGATGCGGAATACCAATCAGCCGGAGCCATGCTTGTTCCTCACGCCGAAGATGCTTGGGCGGCGCAACTGGTGATCAAGGTCAAGGAGCCGACTGCGGCGGAATATCCTTATCTGCATCGAGACATGATTCTGTTTACCTATCTTCATCTGGCTTCGGATAAATCTCTTACCACCGCGCTGCTGGAGAGTGGCGTTACAGGTGTCGCCTATGAAACGGTTCAAACCGAAGGAGGTCAATTACCGCTGTTAACGCCCATGAGTGAGGTGGCGGGGCGTATGGCCACTCAAATCGGGGCAACGTATCTGCAAAAGACGTACGGTGGCCGTGGCGTATTGATGGGCGGTGTGCCCGGTGTGGCGCCAGCTAATGTCGCAATTCTGGGGGCGGGCATTGTCGGTACGAATGCCGCCCGCGTCGCTGTTGGGTCCGGCGCCCAGGTCACCGTGCTGGACATCAATCATGGCCGCCTGAAGTACCTCGATGACATCTATCATGGGCAATTACAGACGCGCATCAGTGATGAGTATAATATTGAAGAGATGGTCTACAATGCCGACTTGGTGATCGGTGCCGTTTTGATTCCTGGCGGACGGGCACCCTGGTTGATTACAGCCGGGATGTTGCCGAATATGCGAAAAGGTTCCGTAATCGTCGATGTGGCGGTTGATCAAGGGGGGTGCGTCGAAACCACCCGGCCGACGACACATAGCAATCCGACCTATGAACTTGACGGCGTGGTGCATTATTGTGTCGCCAATATGCCGAGCGCGGTCCCGCGCACCAGCACCTTTGCGCTGAATGCTCAAACGGCTTTTTATACAGTGCGCCTGGCGGATGAAGGATTAGATGCCGTAAGAAATAATCTGGCGTTACAATATGGCCTTAACACGCACCGGGGATCGGTCACTTATCCTGCGGTTGCAAAGGAATTTGGCCTGAAATATATTGATCCATTACAGGCACTGGAGCAGACCTATTGAACAGTTCAACCACTAGGAACCAAGCAAGATGAAATTCGCATACCCTGTGTCTTTCGGCGTATTGCTCGCCGCGAGTCAGCCTGCCTTGGCTAATATCGATATTCATTTTGACTATCGTTACGACAGTTCGGGTTTTTTTACCGGTGCTAACAGCTCACGCCAGAATTTATTGAATGCCGCCGCTTCCACGTTCGAGAGCCGTTTTCAGGACAACCTGACAGCAATTACTCCATCTGGATCAAATAGTTTTGATGCGAGTTTCTTTCAGCCGGATAACGGTAACAATACTAGTATTCCCAATTTTAGTGTCGCCGCGAATCAGCTTGTGGTTTTTGCCGGCGTCTATAATTTGGGTAGCACGCTGGCGGTAGGCGGTCCGGGGGGATTCTCCAGCGGTGGCTCCACCGATTTCATTAACAACGCATCCAGCAGAGGCCAATCCGGAGCTCTTACACCAATCAAGACCGATTTTGGACCGTGGGGCGGGGCGGTTTCCTTTAATAACGCTTCCAATTGGTATTTTGATTCCGATACCACTACAGACGAATCCTTTTCCGGCTTGGATTTTTATTCAGTAGCCGTACATGAACTGGCGCATGTGCTCGGTTTTGGCGGTGCCGATTCTTTTGACAGCTTGATCTCGGGTAGTTCGTTTACCGGTCCCGCCGTTAACGCTCTGCTTGGTTATAATCCGCCCCTGGCGGGTGACAGCCACTGGGCAAACGAACTCCGCTATCTAGGACAGGAAACCGCGATGGATCCTTCTATCGCGTCTGGGCAACGCAAACGTTTTACGGAGCTTGATGACGCCGCTATGAAAGATATTGGCTGGCAAGTCTCGCCTGTGCCCGAAGCTGAAACCTGGACCCTGATGCTTGCCGGTTTGGGATTGCTCGGTTGGCGCTTCCGCACATACCGGCGTAGAGGCTGAGCGCGCCGGGGAGAAAAATATCTCATAGTGAATTTATTTATTGATTATTAATATCTACTAAATATTCTATTTTTTTCAGGTTGGCAGGTACAGAATCCGAAGCAGACTGCGCTCTCTTACCATCTTGAAGTCACGCGCTACAATCCACGACAAACCTATCGGCGTGGTGGTTAACCCACTTGTCTAAACGGCAAAACACATGCCCCATAGTGTTACCCTGATCACCACGATTGCCGTCAGTTTCGGTCTTGCTTTGCTTATGGGGCTTATTGCCAACCGCTTGAAATTGCCGGTATTGGTTGGCTATCTGGTTGCAGGTGTAATCCTGGGTTCCAATACGCCGGGCTTTGTAGCCGACATGGAGCTTTCGGCCCAGTTGGCCGAAATCGGCGTCATCCTGTTGATGTTCGGAGTCGGGCTGCACTTTTCCCTGGACGATCTGCTGGCTGTCCGGCGGATCGCGCTGCCTGGCGCCATCGTGCAAATTGGGGTGGCAACCGCTCTTGGCGCGGTGGTTGCGGTTGCCTGGGGTTGGGACGTGGGTGCGGCCATCGTGTTTGGGGTGGCGCTATCCACCGCGAGCACAGTCGTACTCCTGCGGGCGCTGGAGCAACGCGGTGTGCTGAAGTCCGTCAATGGGTCAATTGCGGTGGGTTGGCTGGTGGTCGAGGATCTGGCAATGGTTCTGGTTCTGGTTCTTCTGCCTCCGCTTGCCGGATGGCTTGGAACCTCTGCCGGCAGTCCAGCGGATGGTTCCAATTCTGATCTGTTAATAACGCTCCTGTTTACCTTTGGCAAGGTAGCGATCTTCATTGCGTTAATGCTTGTTGTCGGGAAGCGTGTTTTCCCCTGGTTGCTTTGGCACGTTGCCAGTACCAACTCAACCGAACTCTTCATCTTGAGCGTGATTACGGTAGCGATAGGCATCGCCTACGGTTCCGCGATGCTCTTCGGTGTTTCCTTTGCCCTCGGCGCTTTCTTCGCCGGGATGGTTATGAGGGAGTCGGATTTGAGTCATCGAGCCGCTCAGGAATCCCTGCCGCTCAGAGATGCTTTTTCGGTACTATTTTTTGTCTCCGTTGGAATGCTGTTCGATCCGAACGTCCTCATCGATCAACCACTCCGCGTTGTCGCCACACTTGCGATTATTATCATTGGTAAATCGCTGGCGGCCTTTCTTCTGGTTCTTGTTTTTCGCTACCCGCTCAATACGGCATTAACCGTGTCGGCCAGTCTTGCCCAGATTGGCGAATTCTCATTTATCCTTGCGGCGCTAGGTGTTTCACTCGGACTCCTGCCGGTCGAGGCCCAGAGTCTTATATTAGCGGGGGCTTTTATCTCGATTACGTTCAATCCCCTGGTGTTTCAGGTAATCGAACCCGCACAGGAATGGATACGCTCCCGTTCCAGGCTTGCCCGCATCCTGGAACGTTCTGACGATCCCCTGGCTGAATTGCCAATGTCGGTTGCCTCAAGCTACGTGACCAATCACGTGGTGCTTGTGGGTTATGGCCGGGTCGGCCGGCATATTGGCGAAGCGCTGGTCGAACAGGGGCTGGCGCTTGTGGTGGCGGACCAGAATCGCGAGATGGTCGAGGGGTTACGCAAGCATGGAATCCATGCCGTGGCGGGTGATGCCGCTGAACCGGCTGTGCTTATACAAGCGCATATTGCGCGGGCTAAAATGCTGGTGATTGCGGTCCCCGATGCACTACGCGCTCGCCGGATGATAGAAACCGCACGCATGCTTAATCCGCCGATCGAGATTATTGTGCGTACACATAATGAAGAAGAAGCAGCATTGCTACGAAAAGAAAGCGGAGGCACAGTGCTTCTGGGCGAGCATGAGCTTGCACTCAGCATGACACACCATGTACTAAAAAAATTCGGCAAATAAGGAATGAGCAGCGCAAAGGTCAAAGCACGACATGGATGAAGATACATAGTTCGAGATTCCACGGCATTGTTTCCCGAATCTTCATCGACGGCTTATGCATATGTAGTGTCGTGCCGCCGCTTTTTTGATTTTTGCAGAGTGTTTTAAGTCACGAGCCTGCGAGCATTTGCTAAAATAGCGGTCATATAAAATGAGGTCTTCCCATGCGCATCGGTCCCGCCATTTCATCGGTGATTCAACGCGATGCGGGATTTGGCAAGCAGCCTCCGGAGCCCGCCGTAATGCGGATCAAGACTGACAAGGCTGCGAAATTGAGACAGGAGAAAATCGCATGAGTGTCAGGATTACCGTTTATCATAAACCCGCATGCAGTAAATGCCGAGCCACGCTAACTCTTCTCAAGGATAGCGGCCAAGAGTTCGATGCCGTTAATTACTACGAGATGCCATTAACCGTCGCGGGATTACGTGAGCTGATAAAGAAACTGGGTTTGCCGGTACGTGATGTACTGCGTAGCGACGAACCGCTGGCGCACGGCCTGAAGCTGGCTGAACGGCAGTTACCGGATGACGAATTAATAAAGATTATGGTGGATAATCCGGACCTGATTCAGCGGCCAATTGTCGTGCGTGGTGACGAGGCCGTATTGTGCCGGCCGCCGGAGAATGTGATGAAATTATTGTAACGAACTATCCGGAGAATTGGAAGAATGAAGCCGCACCCGAACAAACCGGGGCGACGGACTATAATGGTATTTGATATGGAAGGCAAAATGATAGTGAATACGACATCAATCGATATGGTGCGGCTGATTTGTCCGTTTATCCTGGCGTTGCTGCTGGGGATATTTGCCACTATAGCGCAAGCAGAATGTACCGGATGCCTCTGTCCGGGTAATCCCTGTAAATTATGTTCATTACCGCCCACGAAGAATATTTCTCCCGCCGTGGATGAAGCAGCGGTGTGCCTCAAAATCCGGGAGAAAGTGGCGCCCGTTTCAAAGAATACGGAGCCAAATGAGCATTATGCAAGTGTGAACAATTCGATGAGGGAGTGTGTAAAGAATGGCGGTGACGTTATCGTAAATTCGCGCCGGAACAAGGAGTTTCCGTCCAAGCATTATTGCAAGCCTTATATTGCCTCGACGCCATAGACATTAGGAGTTTCCCGATCCGGATGGGTACCGTGACCTGAAGGTATACGCCGATAAGACTATTCAGATTTTCCGAATTATCAGCATAATCTTCGGATTAAAAGTAGTCGGATATTGACTCGGGTATCGGCCCTGGCAGCCTGCCGGACTTGAAGAATCGAGGCGGAAAGTGGCTGGACGAGGATAGATTTTGATGATTTTGAAGGGCAATAGAATAATTATTGGCCGTTATGGGGCGAAAGTGGCGAAATAGGCAACGCCCCGATGCTTTTACAGCCGGCTTTCGCAGCCGATTCCTTTTAAATACGGCAAGGGCTGTTAGTCAAAGGATATAAATGGTTGTTCACGGGGACACCGTAAAGCAGGAGAGCGGGACTGGCGCCGTTTCGTTGTCACGATTGCAGCGCAAGCCCAAGTCTTTCCTGAAACTGATTCTGTTCGGGTTTGCGCTGGTGGGCTTGCCGCTTATTATCGCACTCATCAACAGCGCTTTCTCCATCGACCGGCTGGCGGATCAAAGCCGCAGGGCTGTATATCAGGCAGCGCAAATTGCGCACGGCAGCCGTGTCCTGGCGGATGAAATTGCAGCCATGGAGCGTGCTGTGCGGCAAACACACATCCTGGGCGACACATCCCTGCTCGAAAATTATTTTAGGGCGCACACGAAATTCGAGAGCACGGCCGCGAGCCTTCTTGGGCTTTCATTACATACTGAACAGAAGCAATTGCTGGAGCAATTGCAATTATTGGAGGCATCTATTTTCCGGAACGTGTCCGCCAGGGGACAATCACCGGAAGAGCTCCGCGATCTGGTTGGTAAATTTGTGCCCCTGCGGGATTCGGCGCGAACTTTTGCGGCGGTTGGTTATGCATTGATTGAACGGGAAGTGGGTGAGATGCAGGACATGGCGGGGGATGCCCGCTTTACCGTCGGATGGCAGCTGCTCGCTTTGATTCCCTTTGCGATTCTGCTGGCATTTATGTTTTCACTGAGGATTGCGCATCCAATACGTCAGATAGATGAGGCGATTCGTACCATGGGGGAGGGCGCATTATTTAAACCGATACGCGTGGATGGTCCCCAGGACTTAAGGTATCTCGGCGAACGCCTGGATTGGTTGCGCCGCCGGTTACTGAAACTGGAAGAGCAGAAAACCCGGTTTTTGCAGCACGTTTCTCACGAACTCAAGACACCGCTCACCGCCATGCGCGAAGGTGCTGACTTGCTTGCGGAAGGCGTAACGGGAGAATTGACAGAAGAACAGCAGCGTATCGCAAATATCCTGTACAGCAACAGCGTACAATTGCAGCGGCGCATTGAAGATTTACTGAGTTACAGCGCACTTCAGACCGAGAAAGCCGCACTGGTAAGACGTCAGGCGAATCTGGCGAAAATTCTGGATGCCGTGTTACAAGATCAGAATCTTATCATCATGAGCAAAGGCTTGAGAATCGAGGTTTCCTGCCCGGAACTGGTAATTGAGTGCGATAAACAAAAAATTAAAGTTATTGTGGATAATCTGCTATCGAACGCCGTCAAATTCTCTCCTCAAGGTGGCTGTATCAGCATCCGGACGAGCAAAATAGACGAGACGGCGCAACTCGATATTCTGGATGCCGGTGCCGGTGTTGACGAGGCGGATCGTGAGAAAGTATTCGAACCTTTTTATCAGGGGCGGCAAGTACTCGACAGTCATATAAAGGGAACGGGGCTGGGGTTATCCATCGCGCGCGAGTATGCACTCGCGCATGGTGGCGATATAGAGCTTGTGCAGCAGGCTGGTAATGGTGCCCATTTTCGTCTTACCCTGCCGGTCCGTGATCCGGAGGGAACCTTATGATCAGCGTACCCCGGAAATTGCGGATTCTGCCGGTGGTTATATTGGCGTTGCTCGCCGCCTGCTCCACTGTCTCTGAAAATCAGCAACCTGTAGGGCCATTGCCATCCGATTTGATCATAGCCGGTCAGATGGAAGATCTGATGCAATACTACGATGCTTTGCGTAAGCAGCCGCCGGCGGAACTCGCTCACGTGTACGATAAAGTAAAGCAGAATTTCGTACAAAACAAAAGCGACGCAAATCGGGCCAGACTGATATTACTGCTCATCTTGCCCAATACCACCTTCCGCGACACGACTTCAGCGCTTTATTTGCTCAATGAATGGCCACGCGATACGAAACCGGCAACTGGTTTGCAAAGTTTCAGAAACCTGTTGGCGGCATTGCTCGCGGAACAGCAACGGCTAAGCAATAGCGTCGATGAACTATCGCTAAAATTGAAGGAAGAACAGAAACGCGTGGAAACACTGCAGAAGCAGATCGAGGCTATTAAAAGCATGGAAAAGAATCTCATTCTCAGGGAACTATAATTATCCTGAATCCGGCAGTTAACCGCTCATTTTTCACCCATTTTTTAGTTTGGCGCCATGATCCATAAAGACTTCTTACGCTACGCGACCTTCACCTTTAAGGTGAATTCGCTACGGGATGGATTGCATGTTTTTTGCGGCACATGGCACCTTGCCCCGCATCCCAAAAAACGCGCACTCCACCCTATCCAACTGCCGGATTCAGGATTATAAGCGTGAGCAAAAATATGCCTGACTCCAATCCAAGAATCCTCATCGTCGATGACGATACCGATCTGCTGGAATTACTCACGATCCGGCTTACAGCCGCTGGCTACAAAACGGAAGCCGTGCAAAGCGCGGAGGCGGCGCTCAATTATCTGGATGTATCGCGCCCGCAACTCGTCATTAGCGATATGCAGATGAGCGGAATGGATGGGATGGCGCTATTCGAACAAATTCACCGTACGCTACCTACATTGCCAGTGATAATTCTGACAGCACATGGCACCATTCCCGATGCGGTCGCGGCTGTTCAGCGAGGCGTATTCGGCTATCTTGCCAAACCTTTTGACAGCAAGACGCTGCTGGCTAAAATTAGTCAAGCTCTCAGACTTGTCCCCGGCGCCGCGGGACAGAACGAGATGTCACAAGCATCGTGGTCCAAAGCTATTATTACGCAAAGTGCGGTAATGGAGGATCTCCTAACCAAGGCGGGACTGGTGGCGGAAGGGGATGCAAGTGTGCTGATTTATGGCGAGAGTGGTGTTGGCAAGGAATTGTTTGCTCACGCCATACATGAAGCATCCAAGCGTCGCCATCATCCGTTTGTAGCTATAAATTGCGCGGCGATTCCGGAACAATTACTGGAATCCGAGTTGTTCGGACACGTCAAGGGGGCGTTTACAGGCGCTGTAAGGGATCACAAGGGCTTGTTGCAATTGGCGGAGGGGGGGACGCTGTTTCTGGATGAAATCGGGGATATGCCACTTTTGCTCCAGGTCAAATTATTGCGCGTTCTCCAGGAAAGGCAAGTGCGCCCGGTTGGGTCCATGCAGACGATTCCTGTGGATGTCCGCATCATTTCCGCAACTCATCGTGATCTCAAGGCCGAAATCGCCAACGGCGGTTTTCGGGAAGATCTCTATTACAGACTGGACGTAGTGGCGTTAACCATCCCGGTCTTATCGCAGAGGCGTGAGGATATTCCTTTACTGGCGAATCATTTTCTCGGTACATTCTCTGCGAAATACGACAAAAGTATTAATGGGTTTTCTCCCGAGGCAATGGAAATGCTGGTCAGCGCCTCATGGCCCGGTAACGTGAGGCAGCTTATGAATGTCGTGGAGCAGTGCGTCGTCTTGAGTACTGCTCCCCTGATTTCGCCGGTGTTGGTATACGACGCCATGCACAGGGAGGAGGAGCAACTGGTTTCTTTCGAGGATGCGCGCAAGAGTTTCGAGAGAGATTATCTGGTTCGCGTGCTGAAAATTACAGGGGGCAACGTTACACAGGCAGCACGCCTGGCCAAACGTAATCGCACTGAATTCTACAAACTTCTTCAAAGATATCAGCTCGACCCCTCCGTTTTCAAACAGCCTCAGGGCTGACTTCATATCTGTTATCCATCAAGACTGGCCATCTATGGGATTACGCTCGTCCTCAACAAATTTTTCGCCTTTCTTTACAACAAAGCCAAGCTCTGTCCACCATCGGACCATATCGCCATAGTCTTGTATACCTCGCGAGAATGGCTGAATCTGCCCCGATGCGGTAACGACATCGACAGGGCGCTGGGCGGGCCACCATAACTCGCCGCAAGCCAGAAAGTCAGCCTGCCAGGGCAATGCCATGCGCTCGGTCAGAAAACCAGGGGGAAGGGTATGTTTGATTCGAAATGGTCCTTCGTAGGTCGCGGCCTGCGCGATGACATATGTTACCTCGATACCGGGAAAGAACGGCGCGCCAATGCAGCCTTCCAACGATGCTCGTGTCAGGGCATCGGGTCTTTGTTCCAGCGGCAATTCATCGAACGGAACGGGTAATGGCTCCACCGTCCAGTCGGCTTCGAAATTGCCTTGCGACCATTTTTCCATCATGGCGTACTGATACTCCGTCAGTGCGGTGTACTCGCCCCGTTCGGGGTTGTCCGGATCCAGGCCGCTATTCACTTTTGGCATGGCCGGCGGAAGTTGTGGCGGCGGCGTATTGGGATCGACACGCGTATTAGGTTTCATCAGCCACCTGAAAACCGTTTCGCGCGCGGACTTTCCGTTTTCACTCTTGTCCGCCAACTTGCTCAATCGCGCAACATTCAGAAAATTGCCGGCAGTGCCATGATGACGATTTCTCTGCTCGGCCACCCAATGCAGCATCACTGTTCGCTTCAGAATGGGATAGATATCCCGTGTAAATGATGGCACATTTATTATGAGGTGCGGCGAGAAATTCCTCGTGGCGACATTGAGTGCCTGGTCGTACCAGGTTGTTACGTTTTCGATGCCCGGGGCATACGACGGGGGAGCGACAACAACCCATGCGCCACCTTCCGCCGTGACGGGCGTTTCACCATTGACCTCCACCACAGCGCTTACCGGGCCATCGGAAACGCCATCATACCAGCCATCATTGTTCGCGAAACTATCCAGGCCCCGGTTGGTGGGAGAGCCTGATTTACCTGGACCGCCAACAACGATGAGCCGCCCTTTTTCATCGGTCAGGAGCTGGCCGAGCGCAACCTTTTTACTACCTTCCACGTTGCCGTTTCTGATGAAGTTGATTTCTCCACTTAGCGGCAAAGCAGTTTTGTTTTTCCCGGATATCGACTGTAACAAAGCATCCATGACTAATCCGGCACGGTCATAGCCTGCGTTTCGCGGGGAAGATGACGGACCGCCTGGGGGAAAGTTTCCACCCGCCGCTTTGCGATTGACAAGATGGACGCCCCACGTGATTTTTGTTTTCTTATCCAGCATAACCTCGTTGTTTAGCGTTTCCTTGCCAAACTCATCCCGGGTAAATTTATAGATTCGGAACCGGATACCTTGCGGCTTTATTTTTCCCGATGATGAGCTGTCACGATAGGGTCCGTCCGGAACGATGCCTGGAGATTCCGGACCCAGGAAATAGCTGCTCTCGCTGTTTCCTATCCGCGCGACTCCTATCGCCGGGTAAATCCGGTAAATCGTTTTCATTTTTTACTCGCTCCCTATAAAAAGTTGAAGAGGGAATCTATATCCCTGTTTACATAATAGTACGAGGTGGTGACAATTTCCGTAATTTTTCTGTGATAAGCGGGTGCAATCTCGCTCAGGCGCTCATACCTCCAGCCCGGTTCCGTAACACCAGCCCTTCAATAAGAAAAGTTCGGCTATGTTCGGAATCGCACGGAAATGATCTGGAACTTCCACCAAAATTATTTAATCCGGATGTTTCATGAATTCGCGTAATGATTGCGCAGGGTTATGTTTTGTATGGAGATTTTTTGAGAGAGTGATGTAGCTTTTCATACGCCCGGCTGAACAGTATTTCCATACGAAACAAAAGACCAGCGAGGACGCGAATTTATGAAACATTCGGGTTAAGCTCATCGGTTTGGATAATCGAGATGAAACGCAGCCGGTTATGGCGGTCTTGATTGTCCTGTCTTACCTGTTCCATAAATATCCATAAAACCAGGATTGCGAGAAACCCTATGTATGTCCGTCCGCTACATGGTGCTCCCGAGACTGCGGCCCTCCGCATACCGGCGGGTGGTGTGCTATTAAATGCGGATTTGGCTATACCGGCGGGTGCGGAAGCCATTATTGCGTTCGCCCATGGGAGCGGCAGCAGCCGGCATAGCACCCGAAACCGTTATGTCGCGAAAACGCTGAACGGATACGGATTTGCAACACTCCTTGCCGATCTTCTGACAGAAGAAGAGGAGATCATCGATTTGCGGACACGCCATATGCGCTTCGATATTCCAATGCTGGCAGACAGGCTGGTTGATACCGCGGCATGGTTGCAAAGTCAGGCTCGGACGAAACATCTGAAAATCGGCTGGTTCGGTGCCAGTACGGGAGCCGGAGCGGCCATGATTGCCGCGGCGCGACGTCCGGAAAATATCATGGCGGTCGTTTCACGTGGGGGCAGGCCGGATCTGGCCGGGGATTATCTGCCGGAGGTCACGGCACCTGTGCTTCTTATCGTCGGGGAAAACGATCCCCAGGTTCTGGATCTCAATAAATGGGCGCTTGTTCAGCTCAATGCCCAGTCAAAATTGGAAATTGTGCCGAACGCAACGCATTTGTTCGAGGAGCCTGGCACGCTTGAAGCGGCTGCTCTTCTGGCAGCCCAATGGTTCCGTGATCATTTGAAATAGCCAGGAGGTCAATCGGATGGTGGCCACTTTTCACCGTTTCGCAAACAGAACAGAAGCCGGGAAATTACTTGCGGATGCGCTATCCGGCTATACCGGCAGAAGCGATATTCTCATTCTGGCGCTGCCGCGAGGCGGTGTTCCGGTAGCTTATGAAGTGGCGAAAGCCCTATCTGCGCCGATGGATTTGTGGCTTGTTCGCAAACTTGGTGTGCCGGGACAGGAAGAACTGGCGCTGGGCGCGCTGGTGGGGAAGAATATTCGCGTTCTCAATTACGACATTATCGACCTTCTGAATATTGATGAGACTGTTATTGATACCATCGTAGCCAGGGAACAGGCGGAACTGGAAAGGCGCAACAGGCTTTACCGTCAA
>JBDSSX010000027.1:0-6366 GCA_039928555.1 Nitrosospira sp.
AGCCGATTCCATTGATGTGCGTGTCGCCGTTGTAGCCGAAAGCCATCACGTCCCCATTGGCCGTAAAGCGATCACCCAGCCGATCGGAAACCTTCAGCCCCTTTTCGCGCGAACGCAGCAGGATTTCATTGGAGCCCAGCGTCCCGGCGGAAATCACGACCATATCCGCGCTGACCATCAGCGTCGGGGCATCAAATTTTTCGCGGCCGTCGCCGATCGGGTCGAAATGGACGATCCATTTATCGCCGGCGCGCTTCACCCATCGCACGGCACATTCACAGAAAATGTCCGCGCCAAAATTGTGTGCATCGGGTAGATAATTCATCAGAATCGTATTCTTTGCGCTGTAGTTGCAACCCGAAACACAGTCGCCGCAGAGCTTGCAGGGATGTTGCTCAACACCCACGTGATTTATCCCATCGACGTCGAAATTCACATTGATGGGAGGACGGTAAAATTTAGCGTTGGGCGTATTTTGAAGAAACGAATCCGCGGATTTCTCCAGCGCATCCAGCTTGGCGAGCGGCGGGAAATCCGCAGGGTAGGGCACCGGCTTCAGCATCTCGCGCGCAAGATCGAAACCCTTCGCTAACAGTTCATCGGCATCCGTGCGAAGAGCCAGCGGCCACGCGGCATCCTGCATGACACGAGGCTCCGGCGGCAGTGATACATTGGCATTAACAAGCGAGGTGCCCCCGAGACCGCAGCCCATGAAAACGTTCATGTCGTCATTGATACGGAAATCATACAGGCCCGTCGCGTTACCTATATGCTTGCCGGGCAAATCCATTTGAACTTCAGCGGCAGCCTCAATGGGTGTATCGGGATATTCACCCGGCTGAAACTCCTTGCCGCGTTCCAGCAGACAGACATGCTTCCCAGCACGCGCAAGACGGGAGGCCGTTATCGCGCCGCCGTAGCCGGAACCGACGACGACAACATCGTAATGGGGTTTCAGATTCTCAAGCGGAATAGAGAGACGTGTCATGAAGGCACCTGTGCAGTGGCATCGTCGATAGCACGACAATGTTGTGGGAGGAGGCTCGCGGCAGACGGATCAAAAGGCCAGCCATGCTGGGGGGCTACATATGTGAAACAGACATTCTTTATTATTTTGGAGATTGACATCGTTGTGAAAACCATTACCGCACTCCTCAATGTATCGATTATCCTAAATCCGGCAGTTGACCGTTCATTATTTAGTTTAGCGCCATGACTCGCGATTATCTGTTGCCTGTCCAACTGCCGGATTCAGGATTATTTGCCATTAGGCGCACTTCGAATCGATGGTGCAGTGGTGGTCGTATAGCCTTTTGGCTGCTGGATCTCGCCATTTACCGTGTAGACGGGGCATGGCTGCTGATGACTGGGGGCTGAGGGAGATCTGGTTGACGTAATTTTGACGATGCGCTGTGCCGCTGCACCCGTAGCTGCCCCGGTTGTTGTCCCCTTATTCAGATCAGGCGGATCGCACACCACATAACCGTTGTATCGGTGGAGAGGTGTGCCGCTTGGCATGTAACTACCGGGGAATTGGAGTCCGTACGGAGTATTGATCCCGGACATGCTGTTGGCTGGCACCGGCAATAACACCAGCGGAGCGCCCGGCGTAGAGCCGGGCAAGCGATTATTGGGGATGCTGTTGTGAGGGTAGGGATTGTGATTGGGGAGGGCTCCCGGGGAGACGAACGGACTGTTCTGAGCCATGTCCTGACCCATGCCGCCCGGAATGAAACCCATATCCGCACCCATTGCGTTCGCTTCCTGTGCCCCTGCATAGCCTGAATAGCCGGAGTATGCGAGGCCAAGTACGATAAGCGATGCGAGACGTTTGATCATAAGGTCTCGATTACAAGAATAATATTCAGAAATCAAAGCCATGGGCTACCTCAAATGATTATATATCAACCTGCTCACCTGCAATTATTTATAGCATTGATGGAGGAAATTTTAATTTTTGAAAAGAGTGGGATTAGTGCCCTAACCCGGATGTTTCATAAATTCGCGCGTTCTCGCTGGTCTTTTGTTTCATATGGAAATTTTGTTCAGTCGGGCGTATGAATAACTACGCCACTCTTTCACAGAATCCCCCTACAAAACAAAATTCTGCGCGATCATCACGCGAATTTATGAAACATTCGGGCTAAATCTTAGCAACAAATAACTTGACAAGCATCAGTAACGCTATATAATAAGCATCTATATGGTGGGTTTTTGTGTCCCATCACAATAGCAAAAATCTGTTTTAAACGGGATTTTTATTATCTGTCCGTTCTGAAAAGGGAGTTTTTTGTTGACCACCCCCCTATACAAGGTTTCTGTGTAGCACCCAAGCCCGCCTGCGCGGGTATTTTTTTGTCTGCCAATCAAACTCCACCAAACCCGCCATGCGCGGGTTTTTTTATTTCCGCCCCCTCGCGGATTTTTCCATAGGTAACGTAAATGATCAGTAGTCCAGCGATTACAGCAATAGTGATTGCCGTCCTTGTCGCGATTTCCTTCAGTGGCGGTTTTGCGCTTAGCGACTGGCGGATGGCGGCGCAGATACAGCGGCTTAACACCAACAATGCAATGTTATCGGCGGCAAATGATCGATGCGCTACGGATATTCAATCTGTGCGGATGGCGCTGGAGGCGCTGACGGTAGCCGCGGTCACGAGGGAAAAAGAGGCAGCCAAGGCGATGCGGAGTGCGACAACGGCTGCGGCAACCCATACGGGCAACGCTAGAAAAATACGGTCTCTGCCGCCGGTTCCGGTAGGGAAACCTGAGAAACAGTGTGAAGTGATGAGCACGGAGCAAGTGCAGTATGTTCAAAGCCGCCATCGCAATGACTTATATGATGCATCACACTAGCCTGGCAGTGGCGCTAATGTTAGCACTTATGATAGGGGGCTGCGCCGGTAAACCCGTCATTCAAACACAGGTAATCGATAAGCCGGTCGCCATTTTTTGCCGGGTGGAAACACCCGTGGAGTGTAAATCAGCCTACGCGGTTGACCGCGTATCCGCAAAGGACGATGCCTTGACGATTAATCGTGCACTGCGCGCCGAGATAGAGGAACGCTGGGCATGCGAGATTAAATTGCTGGCGGCGGTAAAAGGATGCAACAGCCTGCCGCAAAAAGAATTGAATCATGAGTGAGCGTGAATTGCTCCCAAAGACGGCGGTGGCGCCGGTCAACACGGTGCCACCCGGCAAAAAAAGGGGCGCTCCGACAATAAAAACCCGTGAACTGGTGGACGCAATCTGTACCGGCATTTCGCTGGGAAAATCGGCGCGGGCGATGTGTGTCGAGACCGGCATCAGCCAAAGGGTCTTATGGAACTGGCTGGCGAGCGATACTGAGCTCATGCAGCAATATTTGCGTGCGAAGGAATTTTGCGTTGACGCTTATGCGGAAGAAATTATAGAAATCTCCGATGACGGGTCAAAAGATACCTATACCGACGAGAAGGGAAAAGAAATAACGAATCGCGAGGTTATCGCGCGCTCGCAATTGCGTATCGACGCGCGCAAATGGTATGCGGCAAGGCTTGCGCCAAAGAAATACGGCGACAAGTTGCTAAATGCGCGAGAAGACGGTGATACGGGTAAGCCGATTGTGCACAGAGTCGAAGTGGCATTTGTCGCAACGCTTGCCGCTGGCAAATAAGCCAAGTATTCAATCTCATGACAATATCATGGCTTCGGCATATTTGATAGCGGCATGACCGCGCATAGGGCGGAATTTCCTGAAAAACTCCGGTTTCTGTTCGAAGCGGCAAGATACAAGATTTTATATGGCGGCCGTGGCGGCGCGAAATCATGGAGCGTTGCCAGGGCATTGCTGATACAGGCCGCAGCGACGCCACTGCGCATACTATGCGCGCGCGAGTTTCAGAATTCGATCGCCGAGTCGGTGCATCACTTGTTGCAGTCTCAGATTGCTGAAATCGGCCTGGAATCGTTTTACGAGGTGCAGAACAACGTCATTCTGGGTAGAAATGGCTCTGAATTTTTATTCGCTGGGCTGCGCAACCACATCACCAAAATAAAGTCGTTCGAGGGTATTGACCGAGTCTGGGTGGAGGAAGCCCAGGCGGTAAGCAAGCCAAGCTGGGATACGCTTATTCCAACCATCCGCAAAGCGGGTTCGGAAATCTGGGTGACGTACAACCCGGAGCTGGAAACCGATGAAACCCATCAACGGTTCGTCATCAATCCGCCAGCGGGAGCAGTCGTTGTAAAGATCAACTGGAATGACAATCCGTGGTTTCCGCCTACGTTGCTGTGTGAAAAGGACGACTTGAAAGCCAGAGATCCCGATGCGTACCAGAATATCTGGGAGGGTCATTGCCGTGTGACGCTGGAAGGTGCGATTTACGCCAGGGAGTTGAGGCTGGCCCAGGAAGAAGACCGTATAAGGAGTGTACCTTACGACGCCGCGAAGCCGGTGCATACGTTCTTCGATCTGGGCTGGGCGGACAACACCAGTATATGGTTTGCGCAGAGTGTCGGCGGTGAATTCAGATTAATCGATTACTACAGCAACAATCAGATGCCAATACAACACTACATCAATGTGCTACAGGATAAAGGATATTTGTATGGCATGGACTGGCTGCCGCACGATGCCCGGGCCAAGACGCTGGCCACGGGCAGAAGCGTGGAGGAAATCATGCTCGCGGCCGGGCGCAAAGTGAGGATAGTTCCGAATCTGTCCATTTCTGACGGCATCAATGCCGCCAGAACGGTATTCAACCGTTGTTATTTCGATGAGACGAAGTGTGCGGAAGGATTGCAGAGCTTGCGGCATTACCGGTTCGATGTCGATCCGGCCACGAAACAGCTCAGCGGCAGGCCGCTGCATGATCACCATAGCCATGCCGCGGACGCATTCCGCTATTTTGCCGTGTCCACCGAGGACGATAAACCCGCTGGCAGCGCACGCGGTATCAGCATGAAAGGCTGGCGCGCATGATCCTGAATTCAGCCAGGGACCCGGCGAACATAGCGGCGGACATATCGGTCGAGGCATACACCGGTATTTGCCGGGATATCCGCAATCAGCCGAAGTGGCGTCTGGATTCGGATACGGATTGCGATTATTACGACGGCGCTCAGACCAGCGTCGAGGTGCTCCAGCGCCTGAAAGATGCCGGTATTCCGCCGCAGGATTCGAATCTGATCAAGCCGACCATCAATGCCGTGCTGGGGATCGAGGCGCGCAGCCGCACGGATTACAAGATCACGTCCGACGATGAGCAGCAGGCCGAGTTGGCAGAAGGACTCTCCGCAAAAATCAAGGAGGTCGAAGCTGAATCCAGGGCGGACAGGGCGATGTCCGACGCTTATTCCAGCATGATCCGGTCAGGAGTCGGATGGGTTGAGGTCTCACGCGAGTTCGATCCGCTCAGGTATCCGTACCGGGTGCGAGAGATTCATCGCAACGAAATCTGGTGGGACTGGACCTCGAAGGAACCGGATCTGTCGGACGCGCGCTATTTGCGGCGCGACAAGTGGGTTGACCGCGCGCAGGCCGTGAGAATATTTCCGGAACAGCAGGGGCTTATCGGCAATAGCTGGAGCGGCTGGAATAATCTGGATGTGTACGAAGGCGGCGATACGCGCATGGCGCGCGCTTATGAGGTGGAGCAGGCATGGGGCCAGACGTGGGGATCCGGTCAGGAGGACTATCTCAATCGCAATTCAGGCATGGTGCGCTTATCCGAGCTGTGGTACCGGCATTTCGAGAGTGCATATGTGCTGGCATTGCCGGATGGCAAGGTGATTGAGTACCGCGAAGACAATCCGTACCATGAGGCCGCGCTGAGCGGGGGGCTGGTACACGTTCAGAAATCCCTGCTGTCGAGAATGCGCGTGGCAATCTGGCTGGGGCCGCATAAATTAATGGATGTGCCCAGCCCGCTGCCGCATCGGGATTTTCCCTATGTCCCGTTCTGGTGCTTCCGCAAAGACCGCAGCCGCGCCCCGTATGGATTGGTCCGCGATATGCGCGGTCCGCAAGATCAGATCCTCGATCTGGATATTCTGCTGTATGAAGTACTGAATTCGGTCAAGGTAGAGGTGGATAACGACGCGCTCGATCTGAGCCAGAATACCTATCAGGAGGTTGCACACAATATCAGCAGCCTGCGATCGATGACTGTTCTGAATGCCCAGCGCAGAAATGCCGGCGGATTCAAGGTGACGCGCGAGCATGCGCTCGCCGCGCAGGTGTTTCAACTGGTGGAGGAGCGAAAGCACAGGATTGAAGCGGTGAGCGGCGTATACCGGGCAATGCTCGGTGCATCCACCCAGGCCACCAGTGGCGTTGCCATCAACAATCTGGTGGAGCAGGGCTCCACCGTGCTGGCGGAGCC
>JBDSSX010000028.1:0-3241 GCA_039928555.1 Nitrosospira sp.
CCTCGCTTGAATGGCATCTTTCCCTTACATGTATCGGTGCAACAAATGTCCTCATCGCCGACCCCATCCTGCTTATATAACCATGTTGCGAATGTCGGTAATTGTGTTATTCTATGGCCTTATAGCATGTACAAAACACTAAGAATAAGGGGCATGTCTATAAGTTCAAAGTTTCAAGTAAAAAATCCGAAGCCTGGTTCTCGATTAAATCCGAACAATGAAATCTTCTTGCTTAATACGAAGTTTGGGACTGAAAAAAACGGCGGTGAGATCTACTCGAAAATATAGCTGTAACTTCGATTTCATGAATATGCTTCTCGATTATTCCTTAATGAAAAAGCATTCTTCCGCCAAGATATTTAATCGCCCTTATTCAACTAAGCCACTGCTTTTAAAGGAATTATTTCTAATTCGTTTCTCAATCGATCAGAACAAATTCCTTTCATATTAACAACGATTTCTTTGCATTCGGTGCTGTTTTTTTGCTGCGCGCCGAAAGAAAACGGAACAAAATTCTACCACACCAAAATTATGCATACAAGAAAGAAACGCGATCTTGTTAACCTGAATTAATAATGCCCCTATTCTAAAAAGCGGTATTTTTCCCTTCTCTAAATGTGGTGAATTTACCCTAGTGGAATTGTGGTGATACTCGCCGAGATGGGCGAGTTTCTTCTCTCTCCGAGCGAATTCTCCTTTGTTGCCGGATTAAAATGTGAAGCAAAAAACGGTAGCAAAAAAGAAGAACTTCCGCCATTGCCAAATCACGTTCTGCATGTGCTTTTCATGTATTTTGATTATGACGGTGAACACAATTTCCTTTCCCCATGAGCTTGTCGTATGGCGGAATTGTTCTTTCGTTAAGCCCCTACTATCAACAAGGTAAAAGGAAGCCGGTTATTTTTTTGGCATAGTCTGGCCTGGCGACCCATAATCCTGCTTTGAAGTCGCCAGGCCCGCCTGGATGGCTTGGATCCCTCTGATCTCGTATCCGGCGATCGACCGCTTGTTGCCCAGCTTAACGCTATGATCCACAGAGATTTTTTCACCATCTTCCTCCCTCTTTATGGCAAATTTGCTGGAGAATTCAGGCTGATGAAATCAGGAATACGCCGCAAGCGCACACTTGGGTTGAGTGACCTCATTGACCCATTCCGAGGTGGTCTATCTGCTAATATAGCTGATGGAAGGAGCGCGGCTGAATACAATATGTGCCGGTTTTTGATATCGTGGTTGATATGCTATTGCCGATAAACACACGGGATTAGGTGAATGAGCGAGAACTTTCGACTCGTGCAATAATTATCCGGTTTCCTTAACCTTTTAATGGAACCGTATTGAGGATATAAAAATGGCAGAAACCAGTAATATAATTAGCGCAAGCGCTGCACCGGAGCTACAGACGTCGGGATGGCTCAACACCCCGCAACCGCTTACGCGTGCTTCATTGCTTGGCAAGGTAGTCGTGCTGAATACTTTTCAGATTCTCTGTCCGGGTTGCGTACAGGTCGGTATCCCGCAAGCCCAGAGAATATCCCAGGAGTTTGATCCCGACCGGGTTGCGGTGATCGGGCTGCATACCGTCTTTGAACATCACTCTGTAATGGGCCGTGATGCACTTGAGGTATTCGTGTACGAGTATCGATTGCGCTTTCCCATTGGAATCGATAAATATGATGGAGAGCCAGATGGAGAGCCAAAAGGCGTGCCACTCACAATGCGCGCATACCAGATGCAAGGGACGCCGACCCTTATCCTGATCGACAAAGCCGGACGCATCCGCTTGCATAAATTCGGGCATGTGAGCGATCTCTCGGTGGGATTCTCGATTGGCGCATTGCTCTCCGAAGAAATCGAAGTCGATGAATCCGCGGCCATACCCGCAGCGGCCGGGACAAGCAGCGAAAATACTGTTTGTGACGAGGATGGATGCAGCGTCTGATGGGAAACAGGCTAGCCTGGCTTCTTAGCCTTATCATCTGGCTTAACCCGCTCTGCGATGCCGGTGAGTAAGCCAGCGGCCACTTGGCGCATGAGATCAGTAATGACGTGAGTCAACTGCAGGCCCGCCTCAAATCGGGTCTGACCGGCCGAGGTTATCTCGTGGTTAAATGCCGCAAGCGTGTCCTTCAACTGGGAACCGACAGCGGTTCCATTGCGCTTTGCGTGCGCGACCAAATCGTGCAAGGTTTCCGATACCACTTTCTGGGCGGTGGAAGCCGATGCCTGCACGGTTTCGAGGAAAAGGTTTTCAACGCTTTCCAGTTCGGCGCGCACTCGGGTAAGTTCCTCGGTGGAAAATTTCTGCGCGCGACCTGTCGCCTCCTCCAAAGCCAGCTTCGACGCTTCGGCAAACTGTGCCAGAGCGGTATCCAGTCCGGCAACCGCGTCCCGGATCGGGGTCAGCGCTGTATGCGTGTGTACGGACGTGTGTTGCAGCTTTTGCTCCGCACCATCATGCACGCCTTGCATCACCGCTGTCATGATGCGCCGCAGGGATTCAAGATCCCGGTTTTGCGTACTGAGTGCTTTGACGGTTAGGTCCCGAACCGTCTGCTGAACGTTATCCCCCTGTGCAATAGCGCTGCGTACCTCAGCCTCGAGCGCGGATATGTCCGCAGTTGCGTCATGAGCCGCTCCGCCCCCAGTTTTCTTCTGCATGGTAAAACCTCCTTGAATGATAGGATAATTGATGTGTGATTTACTTTTCCGGTTTGCGCGCGATCCCGTCAAGGCCGCCCATGTAGGGCTGCAGGGCCTTGGGAATCGACAAGCTGCCATCGGCATTCTGAAAGTTTTCAAGAATCGCCACCAGCGTTCGTCCTACCGCCAGCCCTGAGCCATTGAGAGTATGCAGTAGTTCCGGCTTGCCTTTCTCATTGCGGAAGCGTGCTCGCATACGCCGTGCCTGAAATGCCTCGCAGTTACTGCATGACGAAATTTCGCGATAGGCATTTTGCGCGGGCAGCCATACTTCGATGTCGTAAGTCTTGGCCGCTGAAAAACCCATGTCCGCGGTACACAGCACCATTACGCGATAAGGCAACTCCAGTTTTTGAAGAATTTTTTCAGCGTGACCGGTAAGTTCCTCCAGCGCTTCATAGGATTGTTGCGGATGCACAATCTGCACCAGCTCCACCTTGTCGAACTGATGCTGGCGAATCAGACCACGCGTGTCCTTGCCATAGCTGCCCGCTTCGGAGCGGAAACATGGCGTATGCGCGGTGAGCTTAATGGGAAG
>JBDSSX010000029.1:0-4102 GCA_039928555.1 Nitrosospira sp.
GGCATCGATCAGTCCTATCGGCCTTTCGATAGCAGGAAGGATCAATTTCTGTTCTCTCTGGACGCAACCATTCCTTTCTGATTCTGCTATTTCCGGCAGGCTGAGCAGTACCATTGAGCATGACTGAGCCTGAATCGATTATCAACTGTGAAGTAAAATTGCGGTCTCTCGTTGTTGGGACTGTGCTGCACAGAAGAGCGCGCGCAGGTAGTGGGTGCCCCCTCTGATAAACATGACGATAATTGCGTGTCGGCCAGCAATTTCTCTCAATCGGTGTGCTATTCTTGTTCAGTGTTGTAAATTTAGTAACTTCACAAATATTTCACAAATATTTAACAATTTACCCACATATATCGTGTTACGTTTCGGAAAACAATACCTATTCTAACTGTAGTGTTTCTACCGGGGGGGGATCCAACTATGCCATGCCTGCCAGAACGCAGAGTCCAGATGCGGGTTGCCTTTATGGGTAGCTTGTTCGCAACGGCCATGCATTTGACCGAAGCTCATGCTAATCCCACGGCTTATACCCCAGCCAATACTGCGGCCAATAACGCGGCTGCAGCCAATATTGCGGCCGGTACCGCAGCTGATACGTCATCCAATTCTGTAGTGGATTTCTTTAAAAAAAGCGGCATAAGGGTGGGCGGATGGATCAATGGTGGAGCGACTTTCAATCCTAGCCATATTGACGGGTTCAATGGCCCGGTTACTTTTGGTGATCAAGCCAATCGATTTCAGCTGAACCAGTTTAATATATTCTTGGAGCGCGCTGTAGTAGCGCAAGGTAGCAAGTGGGATTTCGGCGGACGTTTCGATGTCCTGTTCGGTACGGACGCCATTTTCACGCAGGCGTATGGCGTTCCCGCATTTGATGTTAATTCCGGACAACCTTTGGCCAGAAGCAACTGGGATCTTGATTTGTGCTGTGCCTCGACGCGTTACTACGGCATCGCGATCCCGCAAGCTTATGCGGAAGTTTATGTGCCGGTCGGCAATGGCCTGAACGTCAAGGTCGGCCATTTTTATACACCGATCGGTTATGAGTCGGTTCCGGCCCCCAACAATTTCTTCTACTCTCATGCCTACACCATGCAGTATGGCGAACCCTTTACCCATACCGGTGCATTGGGTAACTACTACGTCAACAAGAACGTGATGCTGATGGGAGGCACAACCACCGGCAGCGCTACCGGCGGCTGGGATGGCGCTTTCGATAAACAGTTGGGTAACTGGGGTGGTCTGGCCGGTATCACCTGGACCAGCGATGATCTGGGGAGCTCGGCCAATATCAGCGGGAGTTACGCCCAGACCTCCACACGAAGCAACGAGCCGTGGGGAATGTACAGCATCGTGCTGAAACACCGAATCACCCCCAAAACGAATTTTGTTTTGCAACACGACCATGGTTATGCCGGCGGAGTTTTGGTGAACGGCGTCGTTCAGAATGCCGAGTGGTATGGCATCAACACGCACACGTACTATGACATCACGCCTGATCTATCGATAGGCGTCCGTGCCGAGTGGTTCCGCGATAGAGATGGTTTCCGTGTCTTCTCCCCCGGTCGCGTGAGTGCCGCCACCAACAACCAGGGGCTGAGTTATGCGCTGGGATCCGGCCGGTTCGGCAACGCCACCAGCACCCCCGCCGATTACTACGCGGTTACCCTGGGCATGAACTGGAAGGCGGCAAAAACGCTGAAGCTGGACTGGAAGGCGATGAAACAATTTAACGTTCGCCCGAACGTCCGGTACGATGCCGTAGACGGCTTGCATGGCGTAGACTACCGGCCTTTTGGTGGACATAAAGACCAGGTCGTGTTATCGCTCGATTTCATGTTGCCGTTCTGATGCATTAACACGGCGGTTGTTGGCGGGCCTTCATCCAGCGAATTCATTTCGCCTCAACAACTTAAACCGATCGCTCTACCCGCATATTCGAAGAATCATTCTGACGTGAGGTATGCCCGCATCCATGAACTCTTCCCCCGCCACCCGAAAACCGAATTTCGCGTAAAATCCCGCGGCGTGGATCTGGGCGTTCAAAACAACCCGCCGAGTTTGCCGCCTTTCCGCTTCTTCCAGCACTTGCAGCATTAGTGCGCTACCCACGCCTTTACCCCGCCATTCCCTAAGTACCGCCATGCGCCCAGCAATATTACTGGGCAACAATCGGGCCGTGGCGATAGGATTCGCCGCTGAATCAACTGCGAGCAGGTGCAGACTGCCTACGTCAAACTCATCCCACTCCAACTCAACAGGGACATGCTGTTCGCGAACAAACACCGTTTCACGCACCATACGTAGTGCCACACCATCATCTCGCCAATCTGCCATGCGTATGGTGTAGGGGCTCATATGATTCAGTTGTATTATGGGACTAAACGGCCTAAAGGACTGAAACCCGCAGGTGGGGTGACACGCCATGATTGGGACAGGACCGGCGCATTTAGCACAGCACGCCTGCCCGACCTACAAAAAATCCCGACAGAAGATTGTTTGATCTGCGGCAGAGGCCCCGGTTACGACGTGCGTATAATAATTATTACTCAAAGGGATGCCGAAGCACAATCGTTTCTTCCCGGTCCGGTCCGGTTGATATCATATCTATCGGAACCTCACACACCTCTTCCATGCGCTTCAGGTAATTCTGCGCCGCTTTGGGTAATCGCTCAAAATTTCTGATTCCTACGGTGCTGTCGATCCATCCCGGCATCTCCTCATAAACCGGCTCGCAATAAGCCAGCTCATCCGCGCCCACCGGCAGGATGCTGCTGTATCTCTCGTCCTTGCCATCGCCAGTCAACTTGTAACCCACGCCCAGTCTCAGTGTCTCCACGCCATCCATCACGTCCAGTTTGGTAACACATAGTCCGGACACGCCATTAATCTGAATGGAGCGCTTTAACGCGGCGGCATCGAACCAGCCGCAGCGGCGCGGGCGTCCCGTGGTTGCGCCAAACTCCTTGCCACGTTTAGCCAAATGCCTACCTACATCGTTGTCCAGCTCGGTAGGAAAGGGACCGGCACCGACGCGCGTTGTGTATGCCTTGGTGATGCCTAATACGTAATGCAGCATTTGCGGGCCGATGCCGCTCCCAGTTGTTGCCGCGCCGGCGACGCAGTTACTTGACGTAACAAAAGGGTAAGTGCCGTGATCAACATCAAGCAATGTTCCTTGTGCACCCTCGAACAGCAGGTTGCTACCGGCCTTGCTGGCTTCAAATAGAAGTCGCGGGACATCCGCCATCATGGGTTTGATGCGCTCCGCCAAGGCCAGCGTATCATCCATGGTTTGCTGAAAATCCACTATCGGTGCGTGGAAATAATTCTTCAGCACGAAGTTGTGATAGTCCAGCATCTCGCCCAGCTTGGCCGCGAAGCGGTCGCGATGAAACAAGTCCTGCAAGCGTACCGCACGCCGCGCTACCTTATCCTCGTAAGCGGGGCCGATACCGCGTCCCGTGGTACCAATTTTACCCGTCCCTCTGGCTGCTTCCCGCGCGCTATCAAGTGCGATGTGACACGGGAGAATAAGCGGGCATGCTTCACTTATGCGAAGCCTCCCCTGCACGTCAACCCCCGCCTGCTCCAGCATATCGACCTCGTCCAGCAATGCCTGCGGAGACACTACAACACCGTTGCCAATATAGCAGGCGACACCGCCACGCAAAATTCCGGAAGGGATGAGATGCAACACCGTTTGCTTGCCGGCAATGACCAGCGTATGCCCGGCATTATGCCCTCCCTGGAATCGAACCACGCCCTGGGCGTGATCAGTAAGCCAGTCCACTATCTTGCCTTTGCCCTCATCGCCCCATTGGGTACCGATGACGACCACATTTCTAGTCATGTCGTAAATTTCTAAAATTAATCCGCTGTTGAGTCAGAATGGCATGGAAACCACGGCCCTCCAGGCAGGTATTTCTCAAACCAGCATATTCAAAATTCAGATCAGATATCAATTATGATCCAGCCTTGATCTTGCAACACCAACTTCCTGTCACAGTTAAATGTATTCTGGTCGCGCTCATGCCCGGGCAATTCAACCACGACTATCTGTCCTTCACTGCGAAGCTGTCCGATTTTCTCTTCCAGCGTT
>JBDSSX010000030.1:0-2031 GCA_039928555.1 Nitrosospira sp.
GTATCCATTGCGCGGTGATTTCGCCCCCTGTGTAGGCGGCCAGAAAAGCGCCGAGGATAATGCCGATCATGAGCATCACACCCCACTCAATCTGCGGTCTTGTTTCCTGAAAAAACTTGAGGGATTCAGTATGCCCTTTGGAAAACAGGTTTCCTATAAGCCCGGCAATACGCGCGAAAGATGTTGAGGCGCCAATAGGCTGGTTGGAAAAATAAAATGTCGCCATCGAGAGCACCCCAATGAGCGCCCCGACCAAGTAGGGAGACCATGCACCACCGTCATATTCCATTGACGCCTCGACAGATCTAATTGCATTCCAATAGCCGGGCGGTTGGACCTGGCCTACTTAATTGAGCTTTTATTTTTCATAATAACTATTACAATACATCAGGTTACACAACTTTCCTCAATCTGGATGACGCTTCCGGAATAAACTGCTCCCCCGCACCTGGTTCCATCAGTTCGTCAGATTACCGGCGCCTTCGTGCTCCCATCGCAAGCAGTCCCACTCCCAGCAGCGCCAGGGAGATGGGCTCCGGCACCGTGAAAAGCGACGATGAATCACCCATCAGGATCAGGTTTGCGCCATTAATTCCATTAATGCTTCCTACGGTATTGATGCCGCACTCCAAGCCACCCTGGGTATTCGGACCCGCTCCATTTATTTGCGTGCCAGCACCATTATTGAAGCAGGATGATGGATCAGTCTGTGAAAAGGAAGTATCGAACAGGGTCTGGAAATCAAGGCTGAGTCCGGGTGCTAACCCACCAGGAAAATAGAGGGGATCAAGGCCCTCGACAGTTATTCCAAGGGTGCCGGTCCCAACCGCTGTGATGCTCTCCACGCCAGGATAATTGTCGGGACCAAAATTATCGAGGTTACCGGGAAGCACATTCCGGGCAGAAATTGCCGTTTGCCCTGTGGAAGCGTTCACCGTGCCGGATAAAATGAGTACCGGGTCGCTATTCGTGGCATCCAGCCCGAACCCGGTCCCATTCCCCACGTTGGCGTCTGGCGTTGGATCAAAATATAATCGGAAGAAATTGTCGCCACCCCCGATCGTACCCAGCACAACACTGTTGCCTACGGTAGAGACTACCTGTTGCTGATAACCTGCAATATATGTCCATCCATTCGATCCCAGGCCGCCAGTGCCGCCGCCGTTGCCGTCCAGGAACCCGCCGAGCGAAGCATGGGCATAGAGTTGGAACACATCTCCCAGAGGATGGGTGAATATTGACGCGTTACCGACCGGCGTCAATAGGGTGTTGCCGGACGCCCAATCCAGGCTTTTCACCTCTATCGCAGGGGCAGCACCGCCACCATCGGGATTAATGACGACTGCATGCGATGCAGTCGCCAGCATCATAGACACGATGGCGAAGAATAGCTTGCGTTGCAGGTCCATCATAGGCTCCTGAAGGTATGTGATTTGGTTCCTACCCATTAACCTGACAAATTCGCTACCATAAGATATCAACATAGTCTCGCTGCACACCATGCCATGGCAGCGCCCACGACGTAGAAACAAAGCCGGATGATGTGACGTAATTTGCTTTGTGATTACCCTGTTTTTTCCAATGGCAGGTCCAGCGCTTCCCATGCGCAAAGACCCCCCAGCATGTTATAAACTTTAGAAAAGCCATTCCGTTCCAGAATGCTTGCAGCCAGCCCGGCCCGGTGACCGACACTACAGTGAACCACCAGCTCGCTGTCTTTCGGAAGTTGAAGAATACTGTCCTCCAGATAGCCCACAAAGGTATGGAGGGCGCCCGGTATGTGTTTTTTTGTCCATTCGTTATCATCCCGCACGTCGAGCACGTTTATCTTGCGGTCCCGCATCCAGTTGGCGCATTCCTGGGCGCTGATCGTGCCCAGCCCGTAAATGGGCAACCCCTGCTCCCGCCAGGCTTCCACGCCGCCCGCCAGCATGCCTTCCACTCTGTCGATGCCGATGCGGGACAGGGACGTCACCGCCTCTTGAATATGGCCCGGCTCATCGAGCACGAGAAGTATTGCCGTGTTTTCCT
>JBDSSX010000031.1:0-3289 GCA_039928555.1 Nitrosospira sp.
CTCGCCACGGTGTTCGAACACCATGCGTACCGCTCGTTCACGTACTTCGGGGGAAAACTTGTTTGATTTCTTCATGGCTCCATTCTCTCAGATGTGGGAGCCTCCACAAAACCCGGGGCGGTTCAGTATTCTGGACAACCGAACTGGGATCAAGCATGGGGATAGCACCCCTGGTAAAAGTCTCGCAATGAACTCTCAGCATAATTTAGAGCCTAACCATATTACGGAAGGAGGCGATATGTCCCAATATGCTGTGTACGCACGGACAAAAGATGGCCACATCCATCGCATGAAAAATGTTATTTCTAGCTTTCCCCATACCCCGCAAGTTCCCTATGGTTCCTTAGCTCCCTACGTGTATGAACAGCCGCTCATAGGGTTCCCAGAATCTATGGTGCTCTGGACTACCAGAAGGGGACCTTGCGTGGGTATAGCACCTCTTATCTCTCCCCCTCAAAATTAGCCCTTCCAATAAATTTCAGGCGGCGGTCCAGGGTTCATTCTTTCGTGGTTTTCGGTTTAATCGCTACTTGGCCAAGCATGCGGCCAATGCCCTCCATTCCCGTTTGGTCATTCATTTTGTTTTCGCCCATAAAAAAGCCTGCCGAATTGGCAGGCCAGAAATGCAAGAACCCACCGGGCTATGGGTGGGCTAGGTTTTGAAGTGAGTATTTCTCACTCTATAGAATACTTCTATCATCGCTTCCCGAGAATCGCAAGAAGTTTCAATTTGATTAGTAGGCTGTATCAGATGCCAACTACTGGAAAATTCCGGGAAGAGACGCTGGATAATGACGCCTACTTGGGCGACTGACCTCATCAACAATCAGTATGCTGGCGTTAAGAGGACAGGACTCAGTAATCATCCAACTGGTTGCTTTTAAGCTGCAATGGTCGCCCTCGTTTTCGTAAATCTTATCGCCAAGTCCAGCGTATCCATGAACTCGTTGACCTTAATGGGCTTGGTGAGGTATCGGAAAAATCCTGCCGCGAGACCTTTCTCGATAGAGCGGGGCATTGCATTGGCACTAAGTGCGATCACCGGGATGTGCGCTATTATGGGGTCTTCAGCCAGGATTTTCAGCGCTTCGAGTCCGCTGATGCCGGGCAGATTGATGTCCATTAGAATGACATCCGGCAGGGAGGTGCGCGCAATCTCGATGCCGCGTTCGCCATCCCTCGCACTCAGCAAACGGATATTGGGCCGCCGTGCAATGAGATCCTCGACCAGCATAAGACTGGCAGGGTTGTCTTCGACGTAGAGCAGGGTGTGCAACTGCGCATCGCTTTGAACTTGCGCCGGTGCGACCGCCGCGAGTTCGGCTGCGCCGGCGACATCAGCCACCAGGTTCAGTTTGACCCAGAATACACTGCCCTTCCCGACAGTGCTTTCTACGCCGATGACACCCCCCATCAATTCGACCAGCCGTTTGCACACTACCAGGCCGATGCCTGTGCCTTCCTCCTCGCTCGCTTCCTGCCCGAGACGATTGAAAGGCTGGAAAAGCTGGGCAAGCTTTTCCGGAACCAGTCCCGCACCAGTGTCCCGGACGCTAATACGAATCAACTTCTGGGGACTCACGGTATATTCCACGGCAACCGCTCCACCCGCCTGGTTGTATTTGATTGCGTTGGAAAGAAGGTTGATGAAAACCTGCTTCATCCGCACACGGTCGGCGTGGACAAAGTAGGGAATTTTGGAATGGGTAAAGGACATGCTGACGCCATTGTTTTGCGCCTGTAGTTCTATCATGGCCTCGCATTCCTGCAAGACGTCGGTCAGTGATACCGATTCCATCGACAGCGACAGCTTACCGGACTCGATCAACGCCAGATCGAGGATTTCGTTGATCAGCTTCAGCAAATACCAACCAGCCTTGAGGATCTGATCGATACTTCGCTTATGAGCGAGCGTCGGCTGTGGAGAGCCGGATTCCATAAGTTGGGAAAAACCGAGGATCGCATTGAGTGGCGTGCGCAGCTCATGGCTCATGCTGGAAAGGAAATCCGATTTCGCGAGGTTAGCTTTTTCCGCCGTAGACTTGGCGCTCTCCAACTCGACATTCTTTTCCTGCAGCAACCGATCCACGCGTTTAGTTTCGGTAATATCGCGCGCTGCGGCGAAGACACCCTGCAGCTTCCTTTCCCAATCATAGAAGGTGGTAGCGTTGAAAGACACCACGGTTTCCTTACCATACTGCCCCCGCGCGGTGAGCTCATAGTTGGTAACCCTCTTTTCGCTCAGCACCAGCTTGATAGCTGCCTGGGCTCGATCCGGATCAGTAAAGTAGTTTTTGAATGGCGCGCCAATCAACTCGTGACGCGTGCAACCGGTGAGCGACTCCATCTGCTGGTTGACGTCAGTGATGATGCCTGACGGATCGGTGGCCATCAGCGCGTCAATGTTGGATTCGATGAGAGAGCGCGTGTAGAACTGCTGATCGCGCAGATGTTGATTGAGCTTCTTCTGTTCTGCTTCTATCTGCTTGCGAGCAGTGTTGTCCGTGCCGATAAGCAGGTAGCCGATAATCGTGTTTTGAGCGTCGCGCAGGGCCGTAACCGACACAACCGCTGGGAAGCGGCTGCCATCCTTTCGGATATAGGTCAGCTCATAGATGTCCTCAATGCCGTGCGAGGCCTTGTACACCAATGCCTCGAAGCCTGGAGCAATCGGCGTGGAGAGTTCGTCGGTCAACGCCTTGGCACGCGCGCTCACCTCCTGCCGATCAGAAATTTCGGCCGGCGTGATCTTACTCATCACGTCGGCCGCAGCATAGCCCAGCATGCGCTCCGCGCCGATATTGAAGATTTGGATGACGCCCTTTTCATCAGTAGCGATAATCGAAAAATTGGCGCTGTTGAAAATTGCATTCTGCAATGTCCAGTTTTTAAACCAGGTCTCTTGGCGCATGACCTCGGTTATATGTTCTACCGTGTTAGCGAGGGGAGGGAGAATTGCACGATCACGGACTTTTTTGGGCATTTCCAATACCTGTTAAAGAGCGAATGAGTCTGGCGGATCGCACGGCCAAAGGTGCGAACAGCACTTCACCTGTTGGGGTGCCCGTCCTGCATAAGAAATGAATGTGTTTGCTAGCAAGGACCAAAGGGTTTGCACTGGAGACCGCGGATGAATTTTGAGCCGCGATGTCCATCACAGCGAATAGTCCTGCCGCTCTATGTGTGTTACCGCACATAATACAATATTACAAAGCGTGAAACAGAGAAGGATTGGTTTGCGACCTTCGAGATCGACAGAAATGTGCCCAAAGGGACGTCGAGCCCGTTA
>JBDSSX010000032.1:0-2419 GCA_039928555.1 Nitrosospira sp.
ACATGACGGCGCTGGATCTGGGTATCTGCGGTAGACCGGAATTTATCCTCCAGCAGTTGAAGGGGGATCTGCTGAAGCAGATCCCCCCGGTATTTTTACAGCGTCACGTGCTGTGCATTGAACAAGCGGGGGCGGCAAAGGTTTATGGGATGTTTTTTGGTGTCGGATTGATTGCCCGTGCCGTGATATTTTCTCAGAGCAAGATAAAACAGTTGGGCATTACCGGAGAAATTTATTCAGGCCTTATCACACTTGGTTATCTTATCGGCTTGATTTTCGGACGTCGTCACGGAGCCTGGGCACCGGTTCGCATGTCAATTATCGAGAGGAATATTGAACTGCATCCTGGGACCTACGCGTTTCTCTTCGCCAGCACTCTGGATCGGCTGCTGTTTGGCATGCGTCCGTACTGGGGACAGGAGGAGGAACCGCTTCATGTAACATTCGTCCGGCAGAAACCGAAGCGTCCCTTACGCTCGTTATTGGCGCTACTTTCAGGCCGCGGGGTCTCCCTTAAGGAGCAAGACGGTTATCATAGTTGCAATACCAGAGCGCTGGAACTGTTGATAGATGACGATTACATCGTCGATGGCGAGTCCTACCGGGCATCAAGCGAGGATGGGCCATTGCGTATCACAGCAACCGGTCCAATTACCTTCTTGGGAGCCGGTAAGGTAAACTCACAGTCATGACAGACCGCGCCTCGATATTTGATCAACACATTCCCAACGACCTGGTCGCTGAGATTGCTTCGCTGAGCTCAAGGGCTGTATCGGCGGATTTTCTTGTTCTGGTTGAAGCATTGAAATTGCGGTTCGGCTCGTCGCTGGAGGCCATTCTTCTTTATGGATCCTGCCTGCGGTCCGATGATCTCGATGAAGGGGTCGTGGATTTCTACGCTATCGTGAACAGCTACGGTAAAGCTTACCCAGAGCGTTATCTTGGTTACCTTAATGCGTGGTTGGCACCCAATGTGTTTTATCTTGAAGTCGCCGCACCGGGGCATATGCAGGAAAAGAAATTCCGTGCCAAATATGCCGTAGTCTCAATGGCAGATTTTGAGCAAGGCACTTGGCGCTGGTTTCATCCGTATCTGTGGGCACGCTTTGCTCAACCTTCCCGATTGTTGTATGCGCGTGACGAGACCATCCGCAAGCATATTTACACTGCGCTGGCCCGCGCTGTAGTGACATTTCTGAAATCCAGTCTTCCCATGCTGAACTCGTCCGTGGCGAATGTCGAAGCAATCTGGGTCAACGGTTTGACGCAGACCTATGCGGCCGAATTGCGCCCCGAACGTGCAACGCGGGCGCAGCAGCTTGCCCAGATCAATCTGGATGATTACACACGGTTGACTGAGCACGCTGCGCCGGTACTGGTGGGAATGCTGGAGGTGTTGCCGGATGGGTGCTATCGATGCCTGATCAATGCAGCGGACCGTCGGCGTGCGCGATGGCGCTGGCGATTACGGCGCTGGCAGGGCACAGTCCTGTCGGTGCTCCGGCTGACAAAGGCGGCATTTACCTTCAGCGACAGCATTAGTTATGCTGCATGGAAGATCGAACGCCATACTGGAGTTCGCGTTGAGGTGACGCCCATGTTGCGGCGACATCCGGTGCTATGGGGTTTTAAGGTTTCATGGCAATTGTTGCGCCGTGGACTGATACGCTGATGTACCCGCTATCCACAAGCAAGCTACTCACCCGAGCAGATCACTGACATACGGGTGCTTTCGTCTCCAGTTGCTGTGCGGCGTGTGGTGATCAAGAGCGCGCGCCGGGATTTATTTATAGGGGGTCTTACGGATACTTTTGCTCTCCATAGTAAATTCCCGCTTTGCTTCTTGCCATAACCGCTATGGCGATTGACCGGCAAAAAGAAAAGTGCGGGTTAAGTAATGGACCCATGAACAAGCCTTTGTTTTTCGCCGGCAATCAAGGATCTTTACCCAAATACCCCTGTGCAATGCGGTAATATACCCGCCGCAGCGGCTTGCCGTCGCGCATGGCTACGTGCTCCCGTATCGGGCCGGGTTGCACGAGCATCCGGTCAATGTCATGGATTGCTCGGGTACGCTCGAGCTCATGGCTCCTCATGCCCACCAGGATAATTGGCCGGGACGTGGGGGGGTCCGATGGATACCAGAAATCGTACATGGCGCCGCTGTCGCCAAACATATTGCGCGAGCGTATCTCCATCGGCTTACCACTACGGTTGTAAAAGGACAAGGCGGCGGCCACCGACCATTTACTCATGCCTACCACAATGGGTTCTTGCCCGGTCCGTTGTCTGACCTCCGCTACAACCTGCTCGATTTCCGTTGTGGCCTCGCGCCAGAAATAGTGTTCCGACAAAGCGTTATAGGGGATGCCGGGAATGCCGAGCACCACATAGTGCAGTACGAATGCGTAGAGAAAGA
>JBDSSX010000033.1:0-3950 GCA_039928555.1 Nitrosospira sp.
CGGAAATGGCTGACTTGAAGGACGACGATTACCAGCGCCTTCTGTGCGTCGAAACCGCGAACGCCGACCTGGACGTGGTGGAAATCGCTCCCAATAGCGAGTTCCACCTGACGGCGAATTACCGTATAGAGCGCGACTTCTCGCATGTGTTAAACGGCATTCAACCCGTCACAACAGGGTAGGACGTCTCAATTCCTGGAAAAAAGCACGCAGGATGGGTGAAGCAAAGCGCAGCCCAATCAACGTAATCACGATGGGTTATGGCTTACCGCCTTCATCCATCCTGCCATCGCACCACTACTTCAGGAGCTGACGTCCTCCCACAATTTTTGTAACCGTTTGGCGGAAACAGGGTAGGGCGTCTTCAGTTCCTGGGCAAACAGCGAGATGCGCAGCTCTTCGACCTGCCAGCGGAATTCGGTGAGGTTGGGGTCGCTGACTCCGGTCTTACGGTGCCGCTCCAGACGTTGCTCGTATTGATTCCACAACCCGGCAATAACAGCGCCGTGGCGGCCGTCGCGCTCGGGATTGGCGGGGTACTTGTTGAAACGCAGAACAATGCCTTTCAAATAACGCGGCAGATGTTGCAACCGTTCCCATGGCGTGGCGCCCAAAAATCCCGGATAAACGAGATTGTCCAGCTGCACGCGCAGTTGCGCGCGCAATTTACCACTCGGCTGCCCCGCGGCACTCCCACCAGCCATAGACAGTTTCATCAGCAACGGCTGACATTCATTGGCGATGTTTTGCACGATCCGTGCAACCGCCTCACTAACAGCGGGTAGACGCACCCTTGCCCGCTGCCGCTGCGCGATGAAGTCTTTTTCGCAACGCGGCAGCGTGTCGCCGGCAATAAAGGCACGGTCCACGATGGCGCTCAGCATATCTTCCTTGAGCGCGCCGGGATTGATGAGCGTTTGCAATTGCAAGGCAGTCTGGCTCAGTCCCGATAGATTCCTTTCCAGCTGCTTCAGTTGCTCCTTAAGCTCGAAACGCAGCAATTGCCGCACGCCGCCGCGCATGCTGGCTTGTGCCGCCTCGCGCGTATCGAATAACTGGATGGCTATTTTTCCCTCATGCTCCACCAGCGCCGGGTAGCCGGTAAGTTTTTTGCCCGCGCGCGTAAAAGCGATCTCTTCGGGCAAATCGCCAAAATCCCAGCATTTCACATCGTCGCGTTCAATAGGAAGCCGCTCCCCCGAATCAGCCCGAGAGAACGTCAACTGCGCCGCCTGGCCAAGCTGCGCCTTGAGCTGCGAGAGATCACGGCTCATTGCCAATTCCTGCTCCGCATCGTCGACTATTTTGTAATTCATCAGCAGGTGGGATGGTGGTTTTTCGTCCTTCCACGCATCCTGTGGAACGGTAACCCTGGTTTTGGCCTGAACAAACCGCGATAACGCATCGGTCAGGGACATGGGCAAGAGCGTGGGTGATACGGGTGCGCCTGATTCCTCATTTTCCAGAAACTGGGTCACAAACTCCGGTATTGGCACCACATGGCGGCGTATCTGCTTGGGAAGCGCCTTCAGATACCAGGTAATCTTCTCGCGGATCAATCCGGGAACCAGTCTGTCGAATCGCGCCGTATCCAGCTTATTGAGCAACGGCAACGGCATGGTCACAGTAACGCCGTCCAGTACGTGTCCCGGATCGAAGCGATACGCAAGCGGCAGCGCAATTCCATCCGGCAAATCGATACCGTTCACAACCATGCTGTCAGGATATTGTTCCCCGCTGATCCGGTTCGCCTCATGGCGCATCAGATATTCCTGGGTGAGATAAAGCAGGCGCGGGTTTTCCCGCTCCGCCTGCCTGCGCCATTTCTCGAATTCCGCACCGTTGCAGATGCCGTCCGGGACAACGGCATCGTAAAAGGCGAAAATTTCGCCTTCATCCACCAGTACATCCTGGCGGCGCGCCTTGTGTTCCAGCGCTTCCACGGTGGCGATGAGTGTGCGGTTATGCTCGAAGAATGGCGCTTTGGTGACGTACTCGCCCGCCGCCAGGGCCGAACGGATAAAAATTTCACGCGCTTCTTCAGGATTGATCGTGCCGTAATATACCCGCCGCTTCGGCACCACCGTAAGGCCGTACAAAGTCACCCGTTCGAAGGCCGCCACCTGTGCCGGCTGTTTTTCCCAATGCGGATCGAAGTAGTGCTTCTTGCATAGCCTGCCCGCGATTCTTTCCACCCAGAGCGGATCGATTTTTGCCACGCAGCGTCCATAGAGCTTTGTGGTTTCGGTCAGCTCCGCAGCCACCACCCATTTTGGTTTGGCCTTTTTCAGCACGGAACCGGGGAAAACGGAAAACTTGATCCCACGCGCGCCCAGATACTCGCCGCCCTCCTCGGTCTTGAAACCGATGTTGCCGAGCAACCCTGCCAATAGTGCACGGTGAATTTCATCGTAACCGGCGGGAATCTGATTGGGCCTCAGCCCTGTTTCCATCACCAGTGCATGCAATTGGCCGTGGATTTCACGCCATTCACGCATCCTGCGGTGGGATAAAAAATTTTCCTGGCATTGCGCCATCAGCTTGCGGCCGGATTTCTTATGCTTCAACAATTCATCGAAGAAATCCCACAGCTTCAGGTAGCCAAGGAAATCGGAGCGCTCGTCCTGAAAGCGCTGATGCGCCCGATCCGCTGCTTCCTGTCGCTCGAATGGCCGATCGCGCGGGTCTTGCACGCTCAGGGCGGAAGCGATGATGAGCATTTCACTCAGGCAGTTTTCGTCCTTCGCAGCCAATATCATGCGTGCAATCTTGGGATCGATCGGAAACTTCGCCAGCCGCCAGCCTATGCTGGTCAGGGCATTACAATCATCCACCGCGCCGAGTTCTGCCAGCAGTTGGTAACCGTCCGCGATCATGCGCGGAAGAGGGGGTTCCAGAAACGGGAAATTCTCCACCTCGCCGATCTTGAGAGACTTCATGCGCAAAATCACGGCGGCGAGCGATGAGCGCAGGATTTCGGGATCGGTGAACTCAGGCCGGGAAAGATAATCCTCTTCCGTATAGAGGCGGATGCATATCCCGCTCATCACCCGCCCGCAGCGTCCCGCCCGCTGATTGGCGGAAGCGCGCGAAATTTTTTCTACCTGCAACTGCTCCACCTTGTTGCGGTAACTGTACCGGTTAAGGCGCGCCAGCCCCGTGTCGATCACATAGCGGATGCCGGGCACCGTAAGTGACGTTTCCGCCACATTGGTAGCGAGCACGATGCGCCTCACATTGGAGCCGGGCTTGAATACGCGCTCCTGCTCGGCGTAAGACAGGCGCGCGAACAACGGCAGAATTTCCGCGCCCGCGCCTGCGCCATGACCGGGATCGAGCCTATTGAACGCATGCTTGCGCAATGCCTCGGCGGTCTCCCGGATTTCGCGCTCGCCGGGAAGAAACACCAGCACATCACCCATGCCGGAACGGGTCGTTTCGTCCACCGCATCAAGGATTGCTTGTTCGATATCGCCTTCTTCCGCCTTGTCTTCTTTTTCTTCGTCTTCGGTTTTATTCTGATTCCGGCCGACAGGGTGATAGCGCACCTCCACCGGATACATTCTGCCGGACACTTCGATCACCGCCGCATCGTTGAAATGGGCCGAAAAGCGCTGTGCGTTGATGGTGGCGGACGTGACGATTAGCTTCAGCTCCAGCCGCCTGGGCAGCAATTGCTTGAGATAGCCGAGCAGAAAATCGATATTGAGGCTGCGTTCGTGCGCCTCATCGATAATGATCGTGTCGTAGGCGAGCAGGGTAGGGTCGCCCTGGGTCTCCGCCAGCAGAATGCCGTCGGTCATGAGCTTGATATAAGTCCCCGAGCTTATCTTGTCGGAAAAACGCACCTTGTAACCCACCGCGTGGCCCAATGGACTATTGAGCTCGGAAGCAATGCGCGCCGCCACCGTGCGCGCCGCGATTCGCCGCGGCTGCGTATGCCCGATCAT
>JBDSSX010000034.1:0-2227 GCA_039928555.1 Nitrosospira sp.
GGATTCAGGTCAATAGCTCACTTCCACCACCGCGCCAAGGCGAGCAATTCCGCTTACGACGGAGCCCGAAGCATTTCGAACCTGTACCAATTGTCCCTCCAGCGCGTTGCCGAGAGCTCTGCCTTCCGCTTTTACACTGAATCCGCGTCCGTTTGAAACCAGTTTTACGGTCTGGTTTACCAGCACGGCTGCTTGCGCACGCAGCATATCCTGACGTAACGGGGTGCCGAACGGGATGCTGCCGGCCATTGTCTTGCCGAAAGCCTGACTAACATCAGTCACGATGCCGGGCGGCAGCTGGGTCAGGTCTCCCCTGCGAGTCGTCACGTCCGCGGCGGTAACCATCTGACCATGCGTCAACGGTCTGGCGCTGACCACATAATCGGCTACCACTTTCACGGTGGCCCGCACGTAAACAGTCCAAAGGTGCGGTGCGGCGCAATTCACTATCACGGTCGTGTTACCCCACGGGCGGCTGCCAGGCGGCAATGCAGGCTCAAGGATCGCACAGGCCGGAAGATTGATCCGCGCATCCACCGCGCCGGGCGTGATTTCCACTTGCCCGGGCAAACCGGCTGCCTGGGTACGCAGGAAGTGTGCGACAGCTTCCTGTATAAGATGCGGGTCCTGCTTCCCGTTGGTTGATGCCAACGCCAGTTCGGATCCGGCAAAAATTGCAATCAGACTCAGGCTGAATGACAACCGCCGCAAATACGTGATGGGCATAATGGGTTCCTCCAACAATGTTTCCCGGATCGGGCGAATTTAGCAGTCTGTCAGGCGTGAAGGAAATCAAGTCCGGCAGGATGACGGCAATTCTAGTCTGGGCCCATCTCAGGCAGCGGCCGGAAAAGAGGTTGGTTTCGCTCGTTGTTCATTGGATTGCCCGGATGCGGCTCCCTCTATCATCCTAAATCCGGTAGCTGGACGGGGTGAAGTGTGCGATTTTTGGGGTATAGGGCAAGGCGCAACGACGCGGAATGGTCATTCCATTCCAAGGAGTTGCAACGCAGCCCTGTGCCACAAAAACTGTGCAATTCACCCTGTAGCGGGCTCACGCAAAAGGTGAAGACTAAACTGGCACAAAATATCATTATGAATCATAGTGCTAAACTTAAAAATAAGCGGTCAACTGCCGGATTTAGGATCATGTCGCCGTCACTGACCCGGCGCTGATGAGAGAGGGTAGGGCGATGGATGCGGCTATCCGTGGGCACGTGGCTTTCAAAGCTCGAATATGAGGGAGCTTTGCCCCGCTTCTTCGTGATTTGAATGAAACTATCATGCGATACGATAGTTTATGTAGAGATTAACGGCAACAAAACGCACGACTTGAGGAAAACTTATGATTGACAAACTCGACGCGGCATTCCGTTTTTATCAGGACTCCACCAATTTGCGAGCCCACCGTCAGCAATTGATCGCTTCCAACATCGCCAACGCGGATACGCCGGGCTACAAGGCGCGCGACATCGACTTCAAGACCACGCTGCAAGGCGCGCTGACGGGTAGCGGGGCGGTTACGCTGGCGACCAGCGCTCTCCATCACATTGCGCCCGACACCAGTAGCGCATCGGGCGGCGGCGCGCCTTTGCTATATCGGACCGCTGTACAAGGCAGCGTGGACGGCAATACGGTCGATATGGATGTGGAGCGCAATCAGTTTGCCGACAATGCGATCCATTATGACGCCAACCTGACGTTTATCAGCAACCAGATCAGAATGATGCTGAGCGCCATTCAGAGTTAAGGAGAAAACGCCCCATGTCACTGTTCAATATTTTTACCATCGCCGGATCGGCAATGACGGCCCAGAACCAGCGGCTTAATGTCGTTGCGAGCAACCTCGCCAATGCCGACAGTGCGGTGAGCTCCAATGGCCAGCCCTACAAGGCCAAGCAGGTGGTGTTTGTGAGTACCCAGCCTGTGGGAGGTCCCGAAGCGGGTAGCACCGCCAGTAGCGTCAATGGTGTCAGGGTGGGGAAGGTGATCGAGGACCAGTCGCCGATGAGGATGGTGCACGAGCCCAGCCATCCGCTTGCGAACAGGGAGGGCTTCGTGACGATGCCCAATGTGAATGTAGTGGAAGAGATGGTCGATATGATTTCCGCTTCGCGCTCGTACCAGAACAACGTGGATATGATGAATACGGCCAAGACACTGCTGTTAAAAACTTTAACCATCGGACAATAAGGAAAACCACCATGAGTTCTATTCAAGATACCGG
>JBDSSX010000035.1:0-2570 GCA_039928555.1 Nitrosospira sp.
ATTCACTCAAGTCCTTTGTGGACGAGCAAGTGATGCAGCACGGCTACGGTACCAGCAGCGAGTATGTGCGCGAGCTGATCCGCAAAGACCAGGAGCGCATGCGTTTGCGCCAGCTGTTGCAGGAAGGTGCCGCTTCCGTGCCTGGTCGCCCGGCCGATGAGGAGTACTTTGAGCGAGGACTCGGACGCTGACTCGGACAGTTCCCGCTGACATCGGCATAGCATGCAAGTGGACCATCCATAATAATCCTCTACCCTGCACGGATAATCCGGTTCAGACAGCTACACATACCTGCGCGAACGCTTGCTGCGCAAGGCTGTTCCACCACTTGGCTAAATTGGGTTTTGGCGTCTTGAAGTCGCCATTGCCTTAAACCCGTTATATTTCCTCATCAGAAGAGATCACTACTGCCAAATCCATATTTTAGTTCGGTTCTCCATTATCCGTGCCAATGTTGTCCGCAAATAGAATATCTTCAGAAAATGGACCACAAAGCACATTAAGGTGCTCAGTGCCCCGCGCTGTCGTCGAAGTCGTCTTGCAGGATCGTTTCGTAGTCCTGCCCACCGTAGAACACGCCGATGATAGATACCTGCTCGGCGTCCACGTCGAAGGCGATGACAGCACGCTTCTTGTAGTTGGTGATGCGCAAGCCCGGTCGCACGTCATCGCGCATGGTTCCGCGATGGGGAAAGGTACACAGGCTCTCGCAGTAGCTCACGATGGCCTCGGTGTATCGCGCTGCAATGTCGGGTGAAGCGGCCGCAGCGATGTAGCTGTACAGGGCCGCAAGCTGTTTCTCGGCCTCGGGGGAAAAGACGACGCGACAGCTCATCGCGGCTTGGCATGCTCGGCAGCAAGGCGGGCACGCACCTGGTCAGCGGTGACAGCGCGGGACGGGTCGGCCTTCAGGGCATCGTAGGCCCGGCCTACCTGGTTGTGCAGCCAGCTTTCGACAGCTCGATCACGTGCCAGGAGCGCACGCAAGCCGTCTCGGATGACTTCGCTCTCGGTCGCGTATTCCCCGGTCCGCACCTTGGCCTTCACCACGTCGGCCATGTCGTTAGGCAGCGTGATGCTCAGTTGTTGAGTGGTTCGCATAACAATCTCCAAACAGATGAATAGGATTTAATCCTACTATAACAGCCGCCAACAGTCCAGCGCCGCTGACGCTACAGCATCCCGCGCTGGTGGAGGTGGGCTTGCGCAAATGGCGGGTTAAGGACCAACATCTCTTGATCTTCTACCTGCCGCGTTTCGGCGGTATGTTGATCGTACGTGTGCTACATGCGGCAAGGGACTGGTTGGGCTCATTAGGCCTTGAGGCCCGGCAGGGCAGCGAGTATAAGCTTCCCGCCAAGTAGGCAGGTGGACAGTTTAGAAGTAGAGATTTCCCGCGGGAGCAGACGCTCGCAGAACAAAACCAACTGTGAATTGGTTTATCGCAACCTCCATATTCCGTTTTTCTTAATCTCGGCATGCACGGCGTCCGGGGCCAAATCGATTTCCCCTGGCCAAGTTACTACCCCAAGGTCAACGTATACCGGCGCGAACACATCCGGATCGGCCAGCGCGGCAAAAATGTGCCACACGGGCGACTGATGCAGGTAGCCGGATCCCTAGACTATTGCCCCACTGCTTTATATCAAGAAAGGTTTCGGTCATGATTCAATCTGAAGTTGATATGTATAAACATCAGTCTATACAATATGAAACGTACGTCAATTGCTTTAATTGTTTCCTTGAAATAGTCCACACACGCTGTTCAGCGTTCGTTTCCAGCACGTGAACCAGACACATGAACCATTAGCAAATAAGCCAAACCTGTCTGTTCAAGCGTCAAATGGATTAATCACGTCAACGCCGGTAGACGCGAAGTGCCGGATATTCCTTGTGGCGACCTGCAATCCATGGGTCAGTGCGGTGGCCGCAATCAGTAAATCGGCGCTATCATTTTCCAACGGGGCGGAAAGGATGCCCCAACGCCGGGATACAGCCGGTGTAACAGGCAATATCCGATCACCATAAAGACGCAATAAATCCTCCATCCATTGAGTGAGTGATTCGACGAAAGCGGGATCGGTTTTGCGCTTCTTTTCGATTCTCCGTTCGATTTCGCCAATACTTACGACACTGAGAAACAAGTCGCTGTCCCGAAAACCTTTTATCCGGCGGACCACTTCGGGCGAAGCTTCACGTTTGCGCAATTTCGAGCAACTGTATCCAGCAGGATCATGAGAAATCTACATCGCGCAGCGCTAGAGAAGCTTGTTCAACGTCCACGTCATCCTCCAAATTTTCATGTCTAGGGATGGCCAGCAGATGGGCGATAAAACCCGGGGCTGCTGAGTATGTGCTACGTAGCAGCGACTCAAATGCCTCCTCGGAAAGAACCACCACCGCCTGTTTGCCGCTATGGGTAATATGCTGGGGTTCGCCACGCAAAGCCGCATCCACCACCTGGCTGAATTGAGTTTTGGCGTCCTGAAGTCGCCATTGGCTTGAGCGCATTATTATTTCCCTCGACTGGTCAAATAATCACGGAAATTTTTTATCTGCATTGTACGCCT
>JBDSSX010000036.1:0-3699 GCA_039928555.1 Nitrosospira sp.
CGCATTTGTTGTGGATTCCTGTCGAAAAATTCTCGCGGAGGGATTTTACAATGAGTACGCCAGGAGCAATGCTCGATTTAGAGATCAGGCGATGTACGCGGAGCTGTGTTCATCAAAGTTTCAGCAAGCCCGGCAAGCAATAAGCCGCGCACAGCAATCCGTTACCAGTAACTCATTCGGCGTCTCATTTGGACTCTTCAGCCAGGGCGAAAGCGGAGCGTATTCGGGTATGCATTCCTCCGGTGGTTCATTCAGCGAAGATCGATTCAATCAGTGGAAGAGCGCGTATTGTTCGAAGAATTCGTTGGCCGATTCATCCAGGGCAGCCGAGTTTCTGATGCAGAAGGCCGTTCCCCGGTCTGTGGCAAGCGCATGGGCCGCATGCATGCAGAAGCGTGAAGGCCTTACATGCTGGGCCACGCCACAGAATGAAGAGATTATGCTGAATGTCAATTGGGCAAAGACCGGTTCTTTACAACCCCAGGTGCAGCATACCTTCCTGACAAGGAGCGCTGTTTCGAAAGTCGAGGGCGCTGCCGCCCGAAGGATCTTGCCGACTGGCTACAAGTTAAACACTGGGACATTGCGGATTCCTATCGCAAGGGAGACGGATAATGCTGTTGTCGCCACCATCCAGGTGAACCACGAGGGGGTGGAGCATAGCTGTAACGTCTTTATCCCGGGCGAGCGCGACTTCGCGCTGACAACGCCTTTCGTAGCGCGATAGACTGGCAGCCTGCCGGACTTGAAGGAAAGCCGTCTGCAAAAGCTGGCTGGAGTCAGGTCCGGGCATCATATGGCGGCAGGGTCGACAGGCGGAAATCTTCAACCGGGCCGCCCACGGTGAAGTGATAAAGGCTTTGCCAGGAGTGGTCTTTGATTCCAAGCAGCGCGTGCATTTCATCATCGAAAAAACAGCCGATACCGGTAGCGCGTATGCCGGCTGCTTCGGCTTCGAGATATAGCACCTGGCCGAGCATTCCGCACTCCCAGAAAAGGTGGCGGTAGCGCCAGGGTTCATTTAATGCGGCCGGGAACTGTGCAAGCATTCCCAGCGCAAAACATGAGTCGGCGGCGATGTTCTGGTGACAGCAGATCAACTTTGCCACGGCGCGCAGATCATGAGGGCGCAGTAAATACAAGGGCAGATGATCCGGACCGGTCTTTTGCCACAGCCACTCGGCACGCATGGCTTGCCGCATGTCGTGCAGAACCGCCGGGTCTCTCAGTAGCATATAAAGCCCTGGTCTCAGGCCGGTCACCCGATGCACCAGCAGGACAGGGTGCACCATGGCTGGGGATGCCGCCAGGGAATTCCACGGCGGGACATCGCGGTGCGCCATCAGGCACGCCAGCATGTTAAAAAAAGCCGAAGCGGGAATGTGCGTGGCGCCGTCGAAATTTATCGCGCTGCGGCGCTGCCGCGCAATCCGGGAGAAATTGAGATCCACCGCGGGATCGCTTTGCAGGGGGGTATGCGCAGGGCAGGGCGAGGGAGATTCGTGCAATTCATGCGTACGAGATTTGTGCGTTACGCGATGAATCGAATCAATATCCGGCCATGGCACATGCGCCATGCTCAAGCGGTTGGCGCGCCCGCGCCATTCGGTCTGCTTCCTGTTTTTCAGCAGGGTTTGCAACAGACGCCCCGGATCGGGCCGTGTATCAGGATCACCAACCCAGAGCAGGACATCGGCTGCTTCCATTTCAGCAGATGAGGCGGCAGACCCGAAGTCTTCTTGGCGGTCCAGTCCCAGCAAACCGGCCACCTCATCATCCGCTGCCGAAAGAATCAGCCGGGTTTGCCACCCCATGGCCGCCGCCGCATAGCTCACCGCGGCAATGGCATGGCCGCAATCCTGCTGGCAGTACCGCCAGGCACGCATACCGTATTTCCATGCTTCACGCCAGTGGACCGAGGTCAGGCCAATCAGAATGCCATTGCCCGCAAAGGCTTCGGTCCATCGTGGATTATTCACAGCGGCACGTCGTTCGAGCACGTGATCGCGACTCAAGTAGTGATAGACGCCCGCAGACAAACCTGCGAGTTCAGGACACAGTAAATAGCCCTCGGTGGGATGCAGGTTTCCGCTCGAGGGATTACAGTGTAGCGCCCACCTGTTGCCGTCATATGACTTCCATGCCGAAAGACCCAGCGAGAGTTCGAAAAGAATGGCGACATTGTGTAAATCAAAATCGCTGGCCGCTGGCAACTTGCCGTAACGTACATCGTTGTAGCGCGTGACAAGGGTATTTGCAGCCAGCGGAAGTCTGACTTGCGGCGCATCATGAAATTCCCGGAACGGGTTCGGTTGATTTGTCCAATCGAGTGTTCCGGGACCGGGTGCGTATCGATTGATACGATGTTTGCTGCGTTCATGATATTCAAGCAACGTTTGCCGTAGCTTGGTATCGGGCTCGGTTCCTGGTTTAGTCATGGGTGAGTGATCATTTGGCAAACTGTAAATCGTCGTATCAAGTTTCTTCCGTACGAAATCACATTAGTAGAGAATATGACTATTTACCAGCGTGCTGGCCATATCTCGAAATATGGGCGGCTCATTTTTTGCTTACCGGTTAATTACCTGACCCCTATCCGGGAGTAGACAGAACATGGATGTTGTTGTCGTAGGAGGCGGACCTGCCGGTGCAATATGCGCGCTCTCGCTCGCTCGCGGTGGCGTGCGCGTTGGTCTTGTACATTGGGACGGCTACAGTATAGGCGGCATCGAACTCGTATCCGGCCGTGCGCGCCGCCTTATCGAACAGTATAGCCCCGGCCTTTTCCGGCAAGCCGCCCTCGGGATAAAGGCCATAGAAGTCCACGAAACAATATCGCTGTGGGGCACACCCGAACCCGTCACATCGAACGCAATGTTTAATCCGTGGGGTGCCGGTGTGGCGGTGGAACGTGCAGTTCTGGACCGGACATTGCGCAGCCTGGCAAGCGCTGCGGGAGTCTCAGTCACGACCGGTGCTAAAGTTGCAAGTATTGAGCGCCGCAATGATCAATGGCAGCTCTCCCTGCGTCTGGGCGAAGCCGAATGCGATCCGGTAAGCGCCCGTTTCCTTGTTCTTGCGACCGGTCGCGCGGCAGCGCGCTTTTTCGATCAGTCACCGGTGGCCGAGTCATCGCGGATTGCGTTGATGGCGTCATTAAGTCCACTGTCCGGTGCGCCGGATCATACGCTCTACGTTGAAGCCACGGATAACGGCTGGTGGTATGCGTTACCCACCGGAGATGGCGGTCATTTTGCCGGCTTCTGCACCAGCCGTGATGAGATCAAACGGCGGCGCGCATCCTTGCGGGAGTTCTTTTTCGAGGAGCTTCTTCGCACGCGCCTGCTTGCTCCTCTACTGCCGGGAGGTCTGGGCGCTGCGCTCGATCAACGCATAGCTGGACGCGTGGCTGGGGCGCGTGCGTTCGACAAGGCGGCAGGAGATGGCTGGATCGCAGTCGGCGATGCGGCTTATGCACCGGATCCCCTCAGCGGCATGGGGATCGAGCTGGCGATTCAATCGGCTCAGCTGGGTGCGCGTGCGCTGCTGGCGGCAATGCAAGGGGCAAGGCACGAGACAACTGAGCGCAATATATTTGCAGAGTATGAAGACGCGATACGCGAGCGCGCCAGTCAACACAGTAAAACAGCCGCTTACCATTATGGAGGTCTTTGAGGTCTTAAAAAGCCATAAAAGTTC
>JBDSSX010000037.1:0-4142 GCA_039928555.1 Nitrosospira sp.
GCCATTGATGCCATTCTTTCCGTTCCCGGCATTGACGCCTACATCATCGGTCCTTACGATTTATCCGGCTCCATGGGACGGCCCGGCGAACTCGATTACCCGGATGTCGAATCCGCGATAGAACGAGTCAGGGAGGCCGGACGCCGATTAGGCAAACCTGGGGGCATTCATGTGGTCGAGCCGGACCCGGAGGCATTGCGGCGCAATATTGACGCTGGCTTCAATTTTCTTGGCTATGGTCTGGACATTCGTATCCTCGACACGCTTTGCCGCAGTCATATGCAAAATATAAGGGCAGCGCTATGAGCAAACTTGTTATTTCCACCTCATCGTTCGATGTGGACAACAATCCCCATATCCAGCATTTACAAAAAGAGGGAATGCGTATTGCCGGTAATCCCTATAAGCGCAAACTAACGGAAGATGAGACTATCGAACTGCTGGGTACGAAGGCTGTCGGGATGATAGCTGGCATAGAGCCTCTGACAGAACGCGTTTTTACATCTGCAGAAAAACTAAAAGTGATCTCCCGCTGCGGAAGCGGTCTGGATAGTGTTGATCTTGCTGCGGCGAAGCGTCACGGCATCACTGTGCTTAATACACCCGAGGCACCAGCCCAGGCGGTGGCAGAACTTACCATGGGCCTGATGTTGGCTGCGTTGCGGCGGATATGCCAGATTGATCGGCAGCTGCGTGCGGAAGAATGGCCAAGAACGCAGGGCCAACTGCTCGCTGCCCAGTCGGTTGGCATCATTGGCCTGGGACGCGTCGGCCAGCGCGTTGCCCGTTTATGCCAGGCTTTTGATGCCAAGGTTATGGCACATGATTCCTATGTAAAACAGTCACCGCAAGGAATCGAATTAGTGTCGCTGGAGAAGCTTCTAGCAGAGGCGGATATCGTCAGCCTGCATCTGACTTATGACGCTGACACTCACCATTTGCTGAATGGGGAGACTTTCGCACGTATGAAACCCGGCGCCGTGGTCATAAACACTGCTCGCGGTGGTCTCATCGACGAAACCGCCCTGGCCGGGGCTCTGGCTTCCGGGCAGCTGGGTGCGGCCGCGCTGGACGTTTTCGAACAGGAACCCTATCACGGCCCCTTGATTAAATGCCACAACGCTATTCTCACCTCACATATTGGCTCTCTTGCCAGAGAATCGCGTCAGCGCATGGAAGTCGAGGCTGCGGAGAATCTGTGGCAAGGTCTGGTTAAAGCAGGTTTAATGAAAGACAGGTAAAGCAGGAATGTCCAACGAAATCGCTATCGTGTATGGCGCCAGTGGTTTTCTTGGCAGCCATGTTGCTGACGCATTATCCGCCGCCGGCTACCGGGTACGCCTGTTTGACCGGTGTCCATCACGCTACCAGAGTCACGATCAGGAAATGATCATTGGTGACATCATGGATCTTGATCAGGTGACGGAGGCAGCCAAGGGCGCGGACGTAGTCTATAATTTCGCCGCGATTGCAGACATTGACGAAGCTCATGACAAGCCGCTGGCTACTGCAACTATCAATGTATTGGGAAATATGCACGCGCTGGAAGCCGCACGGCTCGCTGAAGCTCGACGCTTCGTCTTTGCCAGCACGATTTACGTTTATTCCGAATCCGGTTCATTTTACCGTGCCAGTAAGCAGGCGGCAGAGCGCTTTATAGAAACCTACCACGAGCGCTACGGATTGGACTATAGCATTTTACGCTATGGGTCTCTGTACGGCAGGCGTGCTGATGCCCGCAACGGGATCTACCGGATGCTGCATGAAGCGGTTGAACGGCATTCGATAACCTACCATGGTACCGGTGAAGCGCTCCGCGAGTATATCCATGTGGAGGACGCGGCCCGCATGAGCGTACAGGTGCTGTCGCCAGACTTCGCCAACCGCCATTTGATCCTGACCGGACAGGAAAGATTGCGGATCAAGGACGTCATGAAGATGATCTCGGAGATCATGCCTTGGGAAATAGCATTGAATTTCGACGAGAAGAGTGCAATGCATCACTATGAGGTAACGCCTTACGCGTTTCAACCCCGCATCGGCCGCAAGTTGGTGCTTAACGAGCACGTCGATCTGGGTCAGGGCCTGCTTGATTGCCTCAGGGATATTCACAAGACCATGCATCACTCCAGCGAAGATGACGAGGCCACACCTTTGGCATCCGACAATAAGGCATGAAGACAGCGTGCTGGCAAGCCATCATTTTCGATTTCGATGGCGTGGTGGTTGAGTCTGGAGACATCAAGACCCAAGCTTTCGCTAATCTCTATCGAGCCTACGGTGAAACGGTAATGGCCGCGGTGGTGCGGTATCACCGTATGCACGGCGGTATGTCACGTTACCAGAAGTTTCGTTATTTTCAGCAACACCTATTGGAAGGACCTCCGCTGACGCCGCATGAAGAGCAGCAACTGGATCGACATTTCTCCGAATTGGTGGTTGAGGCCGTGATTGCAAGCGAAGCAGTCCCTGGCGCCACTGAATTGATCCACAAAGAGGCGGCGAGAATACCTTTATTTATCGCATCCGGCACGCCGGAAGCAGAGCTTAATGCGATTGTTATGCGTCGTGGCCTGGCATCCTATTTCACCGCGGTGCGCGGTTCCCCCACGCCAAAACAAATGCTCATCGCGGATATTTTGTCGTCCCACGCCCTTTGCGCCGAACGAGTGCTGATGATAGGGGATGCGCTGATTGATTATCAGAGTGCGCAGATGAACAAGATAGCATTTCTGGGGAGAGTACGCCCAGGGGATGACAACCCCTTCCCGGCAGAGGTAAATACGTTACCCGATCTGAGTCCATTACTCATCTAGGAAGAATCAATCTCATCTAATGAGCCGGTATTATGATTAATAACAATATTTCACTCTGATCTTTTGGGTGAGGCCGCTACGGGGTGAATTATATGCTTCTAAATCATCTTCAGTTTAATCTGAACGTGAGGCGTTGAGGAATGCAAGCCGACCCCAAACTTGCATAGACGATACGAAAAATGATGCGCAAAATGGTTCAATACACATAGTTTGTGGTATTTTTGAACATTAAGAAGGGTACCGGATATGACTGGCAACAAAGAAAAAAGCCCGATCAAAGCGATTATTCTTAGCGCGGGTCAAGGGCGGCGACTGCTGTCGCTTACTGAAAACATCCCGAAGTGTCTGCTGCCGATCGGAGGCAAGCCGATTATTGAATGGCAGATTGATGCGTTACTTGCTGCCGGGATTCATGACATCACTGTAGTCACCGGTTTCAAATCCAGCTTGGTTGAAGCTCAGTTGCAACACTATGCAAATCTGGCACGGATCAATACGATTTTTAATCCGTTCTTCGAAGTTGCGGATAACCTGGCCAGTTGCTGGATTGCACGTTCCGCCATGGATCGCGACTTTCTGCTCCTGAATGGAGATACTATTTTTGATAAAGCTCTACTGATACAGGTGTTGAACTCGGCCGCCGCTCCCATTACCCTCAGCGTGAGCCACAAACCCGTCTATGATGCAGACGACATGAAGGTTCAACTGGATGAGAACGGATGGGTCAAGCATGTAAGTAAGAATTTATCCGCGAGTCAGATCGACTGCGAGTCCATTGGTCTTATCTTTTTTCGGGAGCGCGGGCCGCAATTGTTCAGCAACGCGGTCGAGGATGCACTTCGGGACCAGGCAAAGCTTAAATGGTGGTATCTGTCCGTCGTAGATGCTCTGGCCGACAGACAATTAGTGAATAAGTGTTCCGTGTCCGAGCACCTCTGGTGTGAAATTGATTTTGCCGTGGATCTGAAAAAGGCCGAGGCACTTTTTGGCAGAATAGATCAAGATAAAGTGCTGCATAACTATTTTTGCACAGGCTAGTCACTTCGAAGTTGCCAGCGCATTACGAGTTCCTCAAAAAGTACATGGATTTTTGAATGGTTAGTTCGCCGCCGCCAGATGCACCAATCTTTAACGCAACAATGCGAAAGTTTGGGGCGCCACAAACAATAATTCATCAATATCAATACTGGAGCGTCATGCTCCGCCCAATCCAGTTAACGCTTGGTTCTCTGGTTCTGGCCGCTCATGAGCCCGCTCAAGAATTCTCTAAACTCAGTCAAGCGAGTTTTACCGAGCTTCACAAAATAACAACGCAGCTGGAACCTG
>JBDSSX010000038.1:0-8061 GCA_039928555.1 Nitrosospira sp.
CCGTTTCACCCTTGTCCTGAAATGCCGCCAGCAAAAACATCTCCGATGCGATGAACTGATCGCTCCGCTTCTGTGCTTCTTTATCAGCAAGATTGAGCAAATTGCCAAGCTCGCGTGAAGCATTGATTTCTCCGCCAGTACCCTCCACCTTGGGTAAGCGTTCTATGGCCTTCTTCAGCGCATCGCGCAGGGGCGGAACATTTGTGCCAGACCGCTGCAATAGCGAAGTCGTAGCGCCGTCCTCCTGCTGCAGGAGCGCAAGCAACAAATGCTGTGGTTCAACATAAGAATTGTCCTGGCCCACCGCGATACTCTGTGCATCGGCGAGTGCCTGCTGGAATTTGGTGGTCAACTTGTCGAAACGCATGAGATTTCCTTGGTGGATTATGGATGACAGTTATATATGGGAGCTGATCACAATTTCAAGATAGTATAGTTAAGGAATCCCTGCCCTTTGTCAGATTCAACGTTGTCAACGTTGAGGCACTTCGGGATAAGGATACTGGATGTTGAGCGCCACACTTTTACCTGCGGTTTCCACGATACGCACATGCTCGCGCTTCAATTGGCGGGCATGATGCAAGCCGCAGGAGTAGGCGATCATGTCGATTTCCCTGTTCATGTTTCTGGCATAATTGGCAACTCGCAAGTATTTTTCCTCCACCACGAGTCCGCGCTGCAAACGCCTATTATGGGTGGTAACGCCAGTAGGACAGGTATTGGTGTGGCAGCGCATGGCCTGGATGCAGCCCAGTGAGAACATGAAACCACGGGCGTTATTGATGAAATCCGCCCCTGCGCATAGCGCCCACGCCGCACGCGCCGAAGTCACCAGCTTGCCCGCCGCGATCACACGTACACGGTTTTTCAAGCCCGATTGCAGTAACGCATCCACCACTCGCGGTAATGCTTCGGCAATGGGCAGGCTCATGTGGTCGAACAGGGTCTGGGGCGCGGCGCCGCTGCCGCCTTCGCCACCATCAATGGAAAGAAAATCCGGTGCATATTCAAGACCTCGGCGATTTACCGCATCACATAATTCATTGATAAAGTGCCAACCGCCGATGGCGGCCTTTACGCCCACCGGGCGCCCGGTAAGTTCGCGAATGTAAGCGACCTTGTCGAGCAGCTCATCCACGTTACTGATATCGATATGACGATTGGGGCTGATGGAATCATGGTGGGCGGGAATGCCCCGAATAGTAGCGATTTCATCGGTCACCTTGACGCCCAGCAGCATCCCGCCCTTGCCAGGTTTCGCGCCCTGAGAGAGCTTTATTTCAAACGCCTTGACCAACCTGGCGAGTTCCTTTGCCCGTGCCGGTGAAAAACTGCCGTCGTGATTACGAATACCGTACTTGGCGGTACCGATTTGCATAACGATGTCGCATCCTCCCTCCAGATGATAAGGCGCGAGCCCGCCCTCCCCTGTATTCAGCCAACATCCCGCCTCTGCCGCACCGAGCGACAGCGCACGCACCGCGGGTGCCGAGATTGCGCCATAGCTCATGCCACTGATGTTGGTTATGGATTTCGCATGGAAAGGATGCTCGCAATAGGCGTCTCCGATTGTAAGCGGCGGGGTCGGCAGCCGCTCACGCTCCAGTACCGGAAAAGCGACGTTGACGAAAATGATCGAGCCGGGCTCACGCAGATCGTTGGTGGAACCGAAACCGACGATACCGCCCTCGTTCTTTGCATTCTTGTACACCCACGTCCGCGTGGCGCGATTAAAAGGCATTTCGTCCCGGTCACCGGAAAAGAAATATTGGCGGAAATATTCCCCCTGCTTCTCGAAGAGAAATCGCAGATGCCCAATGACGGGATAGTTGCGCAGGATGGAATGCTTCTTCTGGGTGACATCCCGGATGAACCAGAACACGATGATCCCGATCAGGATCAAGCCAAGGATCGTGCCAAACCCGTAGGAAACCACCTTTAGTACCTCAGACATAACGCCCTCCATCATCGCAATCGGCTAAAATACTCTATTCCCGCAAACATAATAAGAAGGTCTCAGGATAATTTCATGGATTTGGAAATAGAGATCAAGCATAACGTCAACCAGGCGCTGACCGAGGATATCGGCACTGGCGACCTTACGGCAAACCTCATTCCTGCCGAAGAGACCACGACCGCCACTGTCGTCAGCCGTGAAAATGCGATTCTGTGTGGTATCCGATGGTTTGAAGCCTGTTTCTGGCAACTATCCCCGCAAGATGGAGTACGCTGGTTTGCGCAAGATGGCGAAGCAATCAGCGCCGGACAAAAACTCTGTGAAATAACCGGTAATGCACGCACACTGCTTACGGCGGAACGTTCGGCGCTGAATTTCCTGCAATTACTGTCGGCGGTCGCCACACAAGCCAGGCGCTATGTGGACGCCGTGGCGGGAACCGGTGCGGTGATCGTAGATACTCGCAAGACGCTGCCGGGACTGCGGCTCGCGCAAAAATACGCGGTCAAATGCGGTGGTGGCACAAACCATCGGCTGGGCTTATACGATGGCATACTCATCAAGGAGAATCACATCATCGCCGCAGGCGGGATCGAGCCTGTCTTGCACGCAGCGAAAAAAATCGCCTCGCCAGGAATATTCATTCAGATTGAGGTGGAAACGCTGGACGACTTACGCAACGCACTGAATGCAGGGGCGAAGATGATCCTGCTGGATAATTTTGATCTCGACAAATTGCGTCAGGCCGTCGCATTGAACAGACGATTTATTGACAAGCAAGCGGTACTGGAGGCCTCGGGGGGGATCACACTCGATAGCATCCGCGCGGTAGCGGAAACCGGCGTAGATCGTATATCCGTCGGCAGCCTTACCAAGGATATCCAAGCAGTGGATTTATCAATGCGCTTTTCCACTAATTTTGTAGGGCGCTAATAAGCGCAGCGCATTGCGCCGTATGAAAACTCATGGGATTTAACCCGGGTCAAGTACGAATATTTCTTTTTCCGGGTCTGCTCAACACACGTTTAAATATAGCGTGCCGGCAAGCATACTGGGCAATGTGCCGCGTTTATCAGTACCTACTTCTTACTCCAAACCACCCCCCGGGTTATCCCTCTACTCATTCATGGTTTATAATCCGGGCATCTCTTCCGATATCAAGTCAGTACGTCACCAATCAGCCTCACCGGATTAGTACAAGCCTTGGGGTCCAATTTGGGGATTCCGTAAGGTTTCCAGGGTACAGACCTAACATCCGCATTATCCCAAAGGAGGCCTGATGCATCTGAAAATAACGTTCGACGCTATTGGAACAGGCGCCTTTCCGCTGTTCTTCCGTACTTCTCCATGACCTGGTCCAGTTATCTTCCACTCTGGCCGCTTTCTGTCAGTCCCGCACTTTGGCTTGCGCTTTCGCTGGTGGTGGCCGTGCTTGTGGGCGAAGCACTGGTGCGCTACGCGAAATTGCCCCGCATTGTCGGCTATATCGGTATTGGATTATTGCTGGGTCCCGGCGGACTGGGCCTGATCCCGCAACTGCCGGATGTCGAATGGCGGCTCGTGGTTGATCTGGCGCTCGGCATCCTGTTGTTCGAACTAGGAAGCAAGGTAAATCTGCGCTGGCTTAAAGCCAACCCCTGGATCGCCGCCACCAGTCTGCTGGAAGCGATTGCAACTTTTTTTTCTGTATTTTTATTGTTGTCGTGGTTCGATATTCCTGGTGTCACTTCCGCGGTTGTCGCCACCATTGCGATTGCCACTTCGCCCGCCATCGTGGTGCGCACCGTGACCGAATCGCGTGCTCAAGGTCAGGTGACTGACCGGCTTCTGCTCATGACCGCGCTCAATTGTATCTATGCCGTTATCTTTCATAAGCTGGCCGTCGCTTTCATGCATGGCGAAACCGGCACAGGCTTTGTTCATTCCGTGTTGCCTCCGCTCTACCTCATCAGTGGATCAGCCCTGCTGGCCTGGCTGTTCGGTGTTACGTTTGAACGAATCCATCATTATGTAGGTCAGCATGAGGAAACGTTTTCTTTTATTTTGTTTGGCATGATCGCATTCGCGACTATCATGGCGTCAACACTCAAGCTCAGCCCAATCCTCGTGCTGCTCGCAGCCGGTCTGATCACACGCTACCAGCGCCAGCGCCCACGAACTTTTCCGCCCCATTTTGGTTCCGCTGGCGCCGTCCTGGTGGTGCTGATGTTTATTGCCAATGGCCTGGCGGCAGACCTCGGGGGCCTGCGCTCGGACCTGCTACTGGTCTTGTTACTCATTATCGTACGCTCCGCCGCAAAGTTGTTGTCTGTGCTCATACTGGGACATTACAGTGGTATTGGCCTGCGTCAAACGATGGCTTTGGGTATCGCGCTTGCACCCATGTCCAGTGTTGCGCTTCTGCTGACGCTGGATACAAGCGCCATGTTTCCTGCCTTTGGCTCAGGAATGGGGCTGGTGCTAATGAGCTGCATCGTCATACTCGAGCTCACAGGGCCCATTCTGGTACAAAAAGCGCTCAAGTCAGCCGGGGAAACACCGGAGAAAAAAACATGAGCCTGATGTCTTTTGCACCGTCCCGGCCCTTAAGCATCGGCGTGGAACTGGAACTTCAGTTGCTCAGTTGCAATGATTACAACCTGGTTTCCTCGGCCCCCGATATGCTGCGCCGAATTGAAAGATATCCGCATCCGGGAGACGTCAAACCGGAAATGACCCGCAGCATGATTGAGATCAACACTTCGGTGCAGCAGGAATATGGCGCGTTGGTCGAGGAATTACGTTCGTTGCGTAACGTGGTATCTGATGCGGGACGCTTTCTCAATGTAGCGGTGGCCGGCGGCGGCACCCATCCATTCCAGCACTGGAGCGAGCAGAAGATTTTTGATGCGCCCCGCTTTCACCATCTATCCGAACTGTACGGTTATCTGGCGAAGCAATTCACCATATTCGGCCAACATGTCCACATCGGATGCACCGGCCCGGATGAGGCGCTCCATCTCATGCATATGCTCTCGCGCTACATACCCCACTTTATCGCGCTATCGGCCAGTTCTCCATTCGTGCAAGGCCATGACACAGGTTTCGCCTCGGCACGTCTTAATTCAGTGTTTTCTTTCCCATTGAGCGGCCGCGCGCCCTTCGTGCTGCGCTGGGATGATTTCGAACAGTTCTTTGGCAAAATGACCACGACCGGCGTAGTCGAATCAATGAAGGATTTTTATTGGGATATTCGTCCGAAACCAGAGTTCGGCACCATTGAAGTCAGAGTATGCGATACTCCGCTCACCGTTGAAATCGCCGCCGCCATTGCCTGCTATATCCAGGCGATGTCCCGTTACATCATGGTGGAGCAGCGCATTGCCCCGGAAGAGGACGATTATCTGGTTTACACGTTCAATCGTTTCCAAGCCTGCCGATTTGGACTCGAAGGAATTTTTATCGATCCGCGCACCCATGAGCAACGCAGCATTCGCGATGATATAGCCGATATGTTGACACGCATTGCAGGCCACGCCACGGAATTACGGTCGGTGGAAGCCATGGAACGCATTCGTGAAATACTTATCGCGGGCAACGGCACAAGCTGGCTGCGCCAGACTTATGCGCGTGAACACAATCTCGGCGACGTCATGCAGCTGCAGGCCGATTTGTGGATGAGTAACTGAGGATCCATAGCCGCCTCACATGACACGCCCGCTACGTATCGGCCTGTCGCCGCGTATCCTGCATCACCCACCCGCGGAATTAGGTTTTCGCAATAAAACCCTACAGTATCTTGAGCAGACTGTTGCTCACTGGATCATGCGCCGCGGTGCGCTGGTTTTCATGCTGCCTGCCATAGAGACGGGGGGCGTGGAACGTTCCAGTGTGCGTGTGAGCGACTATGTCAAGGAAATAGATGGCCTGGTGATGCAAGGCGGAGCGGATGTCAGTCCCATCTCTTATGGCGAAACCCCTGCGCGGCCGGAGTGGTCAGGCGATCGGGTGCGGGATCTTTACGAAATAGAGTTATTCTGGGAATGCGTCGTGCAGAGCAAACCGGTGCTGGGTATATGCCGCGGGCTGCAGCTTATCAACGTTGCGTTGGGCGGAAGTCTTTACCAGGATATTGCCACTGAACGTCCCAATGCCATTTCACATGTGGACCCTGTGCTGTACGACCAGCACCGGCATGCCATTCATATTGAGGAAAATTCCAGGCTGGCCGGGCTATATGAAGGCACGGATACGCACCTTGTCAACAGTATTCACCATCAGGCAATCAAGCGGCTGGGACGTGACTCGCTGGTTGAGGCGGTGTCGGAGAGCGATGGCGTTATCGAAGCCATACGCATGCGCGGGGAATCCTATGTCGTCGCATTTCAGTGGCACCCCGAGTTTCACGCCGGCGCCAGCGAGCTCCTTGACTCCGGACCCATATTGGATGATTTCCTCGGTGCCGCCAAGAAACAGCGTATATGAAGAGGTCCTATGAAGATTGACTTAAACCATGAGCATCTTCTCCAGATCCCTGCATTGAGGAAGATAGCTTTTGCGGGGTTAGACGGTAGCCCATCGCGTGCATAATGGCATTCACGCTGCCAAATTGCGGGTTACCGTTCTCCGAAAGGGCTTTCTGCACACCCTTCCGGGTCAGGCCAGTGATTTCAGCGATCCGGCTTACTCCCTTAACACGGCTCACCACGCGCAAGGAAGTCATTAGAGCCGCGGTATCGCCGCTCTCCGCATACTCATCAAAGAGTACGACAATATAGCCGTCAACTTCTTCGGGATGATTGCGAAGATATTCTTCTTCCACTTCCCCAATTGTTCTATATTTGCTCATGGCTTAAATACTCCTTCCAATAGGCTTTGGCCTGCTGAATATCTTTGTTTTGGGTTCCCTTGTCTCCGCCGCACAGCAGTACAACAATATCATTGTCATGCTCTCCAAAATATACCCGGTAGCCGGAGCCAAAGAACATACGCAACTCGCTAACCCCATCCCCCACTGGTTCGCAATCTCCATAGTTGCCTTGTTGCAAACGGGAAATGCGTGCAAGGATTCGTTTTCGCCCCATGACATCCCGCAACCCATAAAGCCACTCCGTAAAGGGCTCTTTTGCGCAGTCGTTGAATAAACGATAACCCGTTTTGGCGCAATTGCTTCTGTCACGCCCTCATTCCTCTGAATTTATAACATAGCGTACCACAGTTCGCAACCAGGAGCGCATACTTTAATGCCGGTTTTTTTGACGCAAGAGCAACGCGACTGCTGTCTAAGCCCCTTATTCAGGGGTTCCCGAAGTCTGTTCGACGATAAACGCCTTGACCGCATCGGCATCGGCATTCATCACCACATACCGCTGCGGCAAGTTTTCGAGGTTCTCATATCCGGCCGGACGCGCCGGCTCATGCCCAATTGCCTCGACAATGCTCTCGGAGAATTTAACCGGCAGCGCGGTTTCCAGGCAAATCAACGGTACACCGTCTTCGCGATGTTCCAACCCCACTTTCAAACCGTCAGCCGTATGCGGATCCACCAGTACGCCGTATCGCTCCTGGATTTTGCGTATGGTGGCAATGCGCGCTGCATGATTGCTGGTTCCCGATACAAAGCCAAAATCCTTTACTTTTTCCCATAAGGGCGTACCGGCGAGATCGAAAGCGCCCCCTTTGTCTACTGACCGCCATAGCTCTTTCACCTTGGCCGTATCCCGTCCCGTCAGGTCAAAAATGAAACGCTCGAAGTTGGAAGCCTTAGAAATATCCATTGAGGGGCTGCTGGTATTCACCGTTTCCGCCGTGGCGCGTGGACGGTAGCAGCCGGTCTGAAAAAATTCATCCAGCACCTCGTTTTCATTGGTGGCGAGTATCAACCTTCTGATCGGCAACCCCATCATCCGCGCCACATGACCCGCACAAATGTTGCCAAAATTACCGGATGGCACAGCAAACGATACCTGCTCCGTGTTTGAACGGGTAGCGGCGAAATAACCCTTGAAGTAATAGACGATCTGCGCCGAGATGCGCGCCCAGTTTATCGAGTTGACGGTGCCGATGTGGTATTTTTGCTTGAACGTATAGTCATTGCTGACCGCCTTGACAATATCCTGGCAATC
>JBDSSX010000039.1:0-2351 GCA_039928555.1 Nitrosospira sp.
ACTGATGTTCGCGGCGCCTGTGCTGACCTGGTCGCGCTTCTCAATCCCCTCGGGCCTGATATCCGAGCCGGTGCTTGCCAGTCTCGGGGAGCAGTTGCGGACGCATGTGCTCGCGGAAGATGTCCAGTTCGTGCTGGCGGATTGCCTGTTCAGCCCCGATCAGCTGCCACGCGGTTATCACCTTACGCATGAACTTGCCAATAAACTGTGGACAGCCGCGGTGGCGGGAGAGCGGGACCTGCACATGAATCCACGTCAACTGGCTGAGACCGGGCGTTTTCTGTCCGATACGCGTTACCTCCTCGGTGCGATTGCCGTTCCACAGGGAAGACCGATGTTCCGGTGGCAGCAAGCCGATGGAGCCAGCGCAGACAAGAGTACCGCTAGTTCGCCTGGCGTAAAATTTTCTAAACAGGAGATACTACTTGCATGGCAGACTCATGGGACCGAAGCCCTGCGGCCGCTATTTCAAGGTTGCGCGTTCGAACTGCTAATACCGGATGGCTTTTTTTCGGCATGGCGCATGGCGGATCGCCTTGCCCGGCCCTATTCCAGTCATGCCACCATTGATTTTCTGCAATCAACTTTGAATATTTCCGCAAACAGACTACGTGCGGTGATCGCACCTTTTTACGACCAGTGGCTGGAGGAATACCGTATAAGCTTTACCCTCAAGGACCGCGACGAGGTCCTCTACGGCATCGTCTGGGCGCTGGTAGGTGACGAAGATGAAAATAGCGACACTGTGACGCAAATCGAAACGACGTTGCGGGAATGCGGTATCGCGCATACTACGGTGCTGGACAATCGTTTCCTTCTGGAATATTGCGAAGAGTGTGGCGCACCGCTATTTCCAAATCCGGAAGGTGAAGTGGTACATGCTGAATTTCCCGATGAAGGAGAAGTCGCGCCGGTACATCTACATTAAGGTGCACGCTGAGATAGCGTTAATCAGCGCATTAATCAGCTTTCCGGACGGCAATGTCAGGGCCGGCGGAATTATAAACCTGAGCGGGTGAAAAGCACTTCAACCAGGCTTAATCGTGGAGGCGACTAAATTACAGAAAATTACAATCGTTTTAATCTGTTATATCCAGTTATTCCATCAAATTGAATAGCCTTTTCCAGAATTAACCGACATAATCACTTCATTAATCAACCGCAAACCGTATCGATATTTATGAAGTTTCTTTTTGATCTCTTTCCGGTTATCCTGTTTTTCATTGCTTTCAAGATCTACGGAATCTACACCGCCACCGCTGTAGCCATTGTCGCAACTTTTGCGCAAATCGGTTGGGTATGGTATCGCCACCGCAAGGTTGAAACCATGCTTTGGGTAAGTCTCGTTATCATCGTCATCTTCGGCAGTGCGACGCTGATACTGCAAGATGAAACGTTCATCAAGTGGAAACCGTCCGTGCTTTACTGGCTGTTCGCCGGTGCGCTGCTGCTAGCCCACGCGATTTTCAAGAAGAATTTGATTCGTGTCATGATGAAAGAGCAAATTGCACTTCCAGAACCCATATGGGCTCGCCTCAACGCCAGTTGGGCGGCATTTTTCGCATTGATGGGTGGCGCCAATCTCTATGTAGCCTTTAATTATTCCACTGAAACCTGGGTCAATTTCAAATTGTTCGGGTTCATGGGGCTGATGCTGGTATTTATCGTAGCTCAAGGGCTGATGCTGGGAAAGTATATGGAAGACAAAGAGGATAAAGAGGCATGATGCTATATGCGATAAGCGGTGAAGACGTCCCCGACAGCCTGGAAAAACGTCTGGTGGTCCGTGCCTCGCACCTGGAACGCATTAATGAGTTGCGAAGAGAAGGACGCCTTGTTCTGGCGGGACCCTACCCGGCAATTGATAGTCCCGATCCCGGCCCCGCAGGGTTCTCCGGCAGTCTTATCGTTGCGGAATTTGAATCGCTCGAAGCGGCACGCTCTTGGGCGGAAACCGATCCCTATACCACTTCGGGCGTATATGCAAAACTGACGGTCAAACCATTCAAGAAAGTTTTGCCATAAGTTAGCATGGTGAGCACAACCGAATTAATCAGGCAGAAGCTGGCTGTTCTTGACCCGGAGCGGATTGAAATCGTGGACGAGAGCGCCAGACATGCGGGCCATGAGGGTGCCAAAAGCGGTGGTGGACATTACTTTCTAACTATTGTCTCACGCGAATTTTCCGGCAAATCCACTTTGATCCGGCACCGTCTGATCTATGCCGTGCTGAAAGAGATGATGCATAAGGATATTCACGCGCTGAGTGTAAAAGCGTATACTCCTGAAGAAATCTGATTCGATTCAATCCACTGACAAGGAAATCCTATGCGTTTTATGAAATTCTCTCA
>JBDSSX010000040.1:0-7196 GCA_039928555.1 Nitrosospira sp.
GGGCCTGTATCGCCATAGATGATACTCGGCGTACCGCGCGTATCGGGGGTGCGAATGCCACCATTAACAACAGTTTGGGCGCTACCGGGAATCCCAAGACCCGTATTGTCGATAAAATAGGATTGCGGATGACTCTGGGCTTCCAGACGGTTGTAGGCCAGGAATACCGATAATTTGTCTTGAAACCGGTTGCCATACGATACGTATTGCCGGTCGCCTATAAACGTTCCTTTATCCGGTCCATAGAGATTATATGGTTGAATAAAGAGGCTGGTCTCGACATAAAATTCCTGCTTGCGCGGCATGCGCGTTCTTATATTTACCACGCCACCGATCGAGTTACCGCTGTATTCCGCCGAGAAAGGGCCATACACAATATCAACAGCGTCGATCTCATTAGGGCCCACCATTGACCAGCGTGGCGCGCCATTAAAGGAGGCCTGTAAAAAGTTGTGTATCGGCAACCCATCGGCATAAACCATATTGCGCGCCGTCGAGAACATATCCGCACCGCGGATACCCAGTACACCGTTGGGATCGCCGACATAACGCTGGCGAATCTGTAAACTGGGCTGATACTTGAGTACTTCTTCCGTGGTTTGGGCATTCTGAAGTTCGATCTGCGCTCGTGTGACGCGAGTGGAGGGTGAAGTGTAATGGGAGTCACGTTCGACCTCGCCCGTAATAACCATCTCCTTGAATACTGTTTCCTTTTGGTTGCCCGGCAACGGCTTATCCTTGCCTTTTTCGTTGGCTTTATCCTTGCCCTTATTTTTCCCTTCGTCCTTGTCACGCGCTTCACCTGCCGCTTCTTTTTCGGCAGCGCCAGGAAGCGGAACCGCACTCTGCGCGACCTGACTCAGGTTTTGCGCCAGTGGGGTCGCTTTATTCGGCTGCACGATTAGCCCATTGATGCCGCCAGTCGACTGAAATATTTCAGCGGACGGTCTGCTTTCACGGGAAACCCTTACGGTATTTTGCGACAGAGCATTTTTTAGTTGCTCTGAATCTTCGGCCCAGACGGAAGAAACGCAAAGCACACTCGCCAAGGCGATAAAGATAGGTTTCATACTGATTTTTTCCTCACCTGTTTTCTTATAACAACCAGCTTATGGCCGCTGTTTCTATTACGCATTTCAAATATTTACTTTATTAACTTTTCAGTTTTTCCCGACAACGGGGCAATTTATAGCATCGGATCAGACTGTATCCGGGAAACCTTCGAGCAAGCTCCCAGATCTGCCCGAAAGGGAGGCACCGGCGGCCTTGCGGGACAAGATACTTTGATAGCGGCGATGACACGAATGATCGCTTACCTTCGCCGGAGCCTGACAAAGCAGGCTCCGGTAAATCACCGTTCGTTCCCTCAGGGGTTACCGCAAAATTAGCTGCCTACCGGGCTATGACGTCTACCGCCCTTGCGATGCGTCTTATGATCATCCGCCAGTTTTGTCAGCAACGCGTTTCGCGGAGGATTTATCCGAAGACTTCCCGGCGGTGAGGCGGTCAAACGGCAGCACACGCAAGCCCTCCATTGCTGTATTCCACACCAACAGCACCTTTTTTCCGTCAATCAACGGGATGGGATAATCCGTCGCCCCGGCGGATTCCATCAAACGCTGCGGCGCACTCCAGGACACACCGCTATCATTCGAATACATCATTTGCGCGGAATAAGAGCTTCCGTCAAATTCGCGCCAGGTGAGGAGAACCGTTTTACCCTCCGCAGCTACCGACGCATGATTTGCCTGGGCTGCGGGATCGCCGATGGCCAGTGGCCGTGACTCCCAATCGCCACCAATACGTTTGTAAAATAGCCCCTGGCGGACCGTGCCATTGGTAAACCAGACCAGATGCAACTGGCCCTGGCGATCGGTTGCGATATCCCCCCCATTATGGGGACAGGCATCAATTTTCCATTCATCGTCTGTGGCGCGCCGCATCCCGCCTTTATCCAGATTTGCAATGGCGAAATCGCGCGTATTCATACCGAAAATATTCCGCCAGAAGGCTACCGGGCCTTCCTGCGTCCAGGTGAGCGCAATCCGGCAGCACTCGCAGGTATGCGCCTGGAATCTGCGATTTGCGCCGAAATTGACACCGTTATCATTGGATTGCGCGGTATAAACCGACACCCCGGAAAACTCCCCGCCTTGCTCCTTTGCCGCATCCCGATCACGCGCGTCAAGCCATGCCACCACCACTCTACCCGCGCCGTCAATGGCCAGTGAATCGAAACGGTGACTGGTAATGCGCCCGTCATCATTCAGGGTGGCGGGTTTCGAAAAAGTCTGGCCTGAATCTGCTGAACGCGCGAAACGAACATTGCCTGAATATTTCTGCGGCAGCGACTGTACCCAGGTCAGAAGCACGGTGCCATCACGCGCAATGGCGATCTTGGGGCGGTTCTCTCCGTCAGCCGATATATTTTCCGGCTCAGGTGTCACGACAACAGGATTGGAGAAACTTTTTCCCTCATCATCCGACCGGGAAACCAGCAGCTGTTGATTCTCCACTTTCGCCAACCATAACCGGCCGCTTTCATCCAATGTTACGCCCACTCCCAGCGTCGTCCTGGGAGGCCGGGGTTTCGCATACGCCTGATCTTCCGAGGCCGGATCCGGGTGACTCGCGTGCACGGCGGCTGAAATACTCAGCAAGAGCATGACTGCAATATGATGAATCTGTTGCCACCGCATAACTTCCTCCCATAACTATTCCGGGCTGTGAGAATAATCCATTTCAGGAAGTATGAGAATGCGACAAATTGTCGCATTCGCCATGCCACGTATACATCTGAGCCAGTTGGCGCGGTTATTGATTTTTATTGGCCATTGTGAATAGACAATAATAAGAAACCATCCGGGATCGGCTTGTGTTTAGTGCGGGTTCAATATCTTCTTCCATCTCCACGTTGTAAAAAACCCTTTTGAGATTGGCGTTTTTTTTAGCGTAATGCTCGTGCATCATTCGTTCTTGCCGCATTTGCGAAATGAGCCACTCTACAATAAATGACTCACTGGCTACGAGCGCGAGTACAAATTGGGTAACGATATGTTCGCATTCGGGTGCCAAGCAACTGCACGAATGATTTTAATGATGATAGTTTTTCTGCGAACTATTGCTATCCCTTGAAAGGAAAATTGCATGATGATCCGTAGTTCAAAAAGTATAAATGCGGCGATATTCGCCCGGGTAAGTTTCGTATTCTTGGCTTTTTTGAATTTGAGTGATTCGCACGCCAATAGCTTGACAAACTTGTTCAAGGAAAGCGGCTTGGAAGTGGGTGGCTGGATCAATGGCGGTGCGACCTATAACGCGAATACTCCTTCGGATGGTTTCAATGGCACTGTTACTTTCGCGGACCGGGCCAATCGGTTTCAGTTAAACCAGTTCAATATATTTTTACAGCGTCCAGTAGTGTCTCAAGGCACGGAGTGGGATATTGGAGGCCGTTTTGATTTTCTTTTTGGGACGGACGCCATCTACGCCCAGGCTTTCGGCATTTCCGCCTTCGATGAAAATACGGGCGAGCCTTCCGACAGGGGGAACTGGGACCTCAATTTGTGCTGTAAATCCACCCGCACTTACGGTATCGCACTACCGCAAGCCTATCTGGAGGCGTTTGTACCGATCGGTAATGGTCTCAATATCAAGGCCGGGCACTTCTATACGCCGCTTGGCTATGAGACCGTTCCAGCTCCCGACAATTTTTTCTATACGCGCGCCTACATCCTGAATAGCGGCGAACCCTTCACCCATACCGGTTTGCTGGGTAACTACACAGTGAATGATAATTGGTCAGTGATAGGCGGCGCCACCACGGGCAGCGCGACCGGAGGCTGGGATGGCGGCTTTGATAAACAGCTGGATAATTGGGGCGGATTAGGTGCCATCCTATGGAGCAACGACGATAAAGGAACCTCGGCTACCGTCGGCGGAACCTATGGTCAGTCGGCGACAAATGACCCCTGGATCATGTATAGCGTTGTTCTGCAGCATCGGATCACGCCCAGAACCCACATGGTCGTGCACCACACTCATGGTTGGGCAGGGAGTATTAACCTGCCGGGAGGCATCAAGAATGCCGAGTGGTATAGCGTCAATACGCACTTAACGTATGATCTTTTCCATGACCTTTCCATCGGCATTCGTGCTGAGCGGTTCAACGATAGAGATGGCTGGCGTGTCTTTTCGCCCTACCGGATACTATCCGCGACCAATAACAAGGGTGTCAGCTATGCCGGCAATATCCCTTTTATTGGTGCGCCTGCAGACTATTACGCAGTTACCCTGGGCATGAACTGGAAGCCGGCGAAGCGGCTGAAAATGAACTGGAAGCCAATGGAGAAGCTGAATATCCGGCCAAATATCCGCTATGACAGGGCAGATGGCATTGAGGTGGCGTTTCGGCCGTTTGACGGCAGGAAGGATCAGTTCTTGTTTTCGCTGGATGCGACGATCCCTTTCTGATCAGATCAATGAAAGCAGCAACAGCTTGGCAACCACCGCTCAGATGTTGGGAGCGCTAGAGCCCACCTACTCCATCCGGCGTTTGAGAGTCATACGCAGCATAATTTGCGTTGAGCATGGAAGCTATCTGCCGATGCATAGCAGCGGCCTGCAGGGTTGCCTTGACTGTCTTTTCGTAATTGCGAATTAACGCATGCGTATGCGATTGAAGGTCTTGTGCCCGCCTGCCATAAATGTAGCTTTTATCCTCATAGTGCTCCAGCAGCTCCTTTTTTTCCGCTACCTTTGCCTGCATCTGCGCTGCCGCATCTTCATAATATTTTGTCAGCCCCTCATGATCGCTTTGGGTGGTGGCACTCTGGGCCGCTGCACGGATTTCAGGTGTGTCAAGAGGCTCAGCCGCCGTTGCGATAGGGCTTAGCAAGGCCAGCAGAGCCGCAATCGATAACGCAAAAATATTGGTTAGCTTTGTTTTCATGACAGCAGTGAAACAAGTCGGAATAGAGTAGCTTCATCCTAGCTCAACCGGTGCCATGGGTACATTGGGGAAACCCTGGTTTTATACTAAGGAAAACCATTATTGTTAAAAATGACCTTAATACGCCAAGGGGTTAATTTCTAGCTTGCAAACCGGAATACGTCAGCATGATAAGCTAACTATTAATGATGCCAATGGAAAGAAGAATTACGGCTGTGCGTGCGTTACGGAGTTGCGGAAAAGTGGTACCTGAAATTATAAAGGGGTTACATACCAAGAATGCCTGCACCCTATCCCCTCATTTCAAGTTTATGCCGTTGCCAGGCCGCTTCTTTCTTAAGCACAGTGTTAACCACTCGCATGACGCCGGCTATATTAACGGGCTTGTTGCGGTACTCAATGCGTCCGGTCAGGGTAATGTCCGGATGCAGCTTGCCGCTCTGATAGAGCGGCCATATTTCCCTGCCATAATCAGTAGTGAGCAATTCGGGAGCAAAGCGGCCAAAGTGGGCGGCCAGGTTATCCATGTCGCGTACCAGCATACTGCGGGCGTTGTTGTTGGCCGCCGCGTCAATGGCCTGGGGCAGGTCAATGATGACAAGTCCGTCGCTGCCCGCGAGTACATTGTATTCAGACAAATCGCCATGGACGATTCCGGCGCAAAGCATGCGAACCACCTGCCTGATAAGGGTGAGATGATGCGCGCGTGCCTGTTCCGCCGTTAGCGCCAGATCATTGAGCCGGGGGGCGGCGTCGCCATTGGCGCCGGTCACCAGTTCCATCAGCAGCACACCCTCGAAAAAATTATAGGGCCGCGGCACACGCACGCCGGCGGCGGCAAGACGGCACAAGGAATCCACTTCAACGCTTCGCCACGCATCTTCCCGCGCCTTGCGCCCATAGCGTGTGCCCTTCTCCATGGCGCGGGCGCGGCGGCTGTTCTTCACTCTCCGGCCTTCGGTGTAATCAACACTCTGGCGGAAGCTGCGTGCGTTGGCTTCTTTGTATACTTTCGCGCAGCGAATCGCTTCTCCGCAACGGACCACGTAGACCATGGCTTCCTTGCCGCTCATGAGCTGGCAGATGACTTCATCGACGAGACCCTCTTCGATGAGCGGTTCAATTCTTTTCGGGACTTTCATGGGCATTTCCGAGCGTGCAATACTTGCCGCAAGCCGCTCGTCTCCTTGTCAAATTAAATTAAATCTAAATCCGGCAGTTGATCGCTCGCCTTTCACTTATTTTTAGCTGAGCGCTATGATCCACAGAGAGTTCTCACACTACGATTCAGGTTAAATTGTAAGGAGGGAAGATCAGCTTGGGAATGTGACATATTGCCGCGCGACAATATGTCACACCACTTTGCACATTTCGGCGGAAATGGCTACTCAGAAATAGAATCTTGCCAGATGGGGCGTCAGCGAATGCCCTGACCGGCATCCTCCACTGGCAGATAGGGCAATGCTTTCGTTACGACGCAATGGAAAATGTGCGCAGGAAAAATAATTGCAAAGGTGAGGAGGTGGCAAGAACACTCGTCACGTTAAGAACGCGAGACCCCATCTTTAACTGATTTGCTTATCCGCTTGAATACAATGGCGGCAATCCATTGTCCGTGGACGTAATCGCTAAACGCCGCTCTTATCATGATGCGTACTCGTGACCCATTCCTGCACCACCAGACTGCCCACCATATCTCCTTCGACATTGACCGCCGTGCGGAATGCATCCAGCAGGCGATCAATGGGAAGCAGAATAGCAATAGCCTCGGCGGGCAGACCGACCGATTGCAACACCAGCACCATGGTTACCATGCCGGCGCTGGGGATGCCTGGCGCGCCCATTGCGCCGAGCATGGCGGTAAAAAACACGATCATCTGCTGCATGAGATTGAGTTCGATACCCACCAGATTGGCGACAAACAGTGCCGCGGCGGCCTCGTATAACGCGGTCCCATCCATGTTAAGCGTAGCGCCGAGCGGTACGACGAAGCCGGCAATATCGCGTTTGACGTGCAAATGCTGTTCCACACAGCGCAAGGTGACAGGTAAAGTGGCGGAACTGGAACTGGTGGCAAAAGCCGTTACCAGCGCCTCGCGCGCGCCGCGCCAGAATTTGAGCGGCGTCATGCCGGTCACCAGATAAAGTATCAGCGGCAGCACCACCACGCCGTGGAGTAGGGTAGTCCCCACCACCACCACGATAAATTTTATCAGCGTCGCAAGCAGCGCAGTATCCTGAGTGG
>JBDSSX010000041.1:0-6827 GCA_039928555.1 Nitrosospira sp.
GGCAGCTTCACGCCGAATGCTTTCGGCCTATACGATACGATGGGAAATGTGTGGCAATGGACCGGTACCTGCTGGCAAGGCAATTGCGCAAAACGCGTGTTTTGCGGCGGCTCGTGGAATCACAGACCGCAGGATATGCGCGCTTCTACGCGCAACTGGTTTGATACGACGAAGCGTATGCGTTACCTCGGATTTCGCCTCGCCATAACACTTCCCTGAAACGGCACGGCTGTACATGGCTCCTTTCCTCATCTGAGCCTTGAAACAGAAATCTTGTAACCCGCCATCATAGGGAAAGGAAGAATACCCATACCTCAATCTGCCCGTCTGATTCTCGCCCCTAGCAACGACAATTTGTCCTCGATACGCTCATAGCCGCGATCAAGGTGATAAATACGGTCAATGACCGTTTCGCCCTTCGCGATCAGTCCCGCCAACACCAGACTGGCAGAGGCGCGCAGGTCGGTGGCCATAACGCTGGCGCCGTCAAGACTGGCCACGCCGCACACTACGGCAGTGTTGCCTTCCACTTTAATATCGGCATTCATGCGTTTCAATTCCTGCACATGCATGAAGCGATTTTCAAATATGGTTTCGGTAATAATTGCGGTCCCGGCGGCAACGCTGTTCAATACCATGAACTGCGCCTGCATGTCGGTGGGAAAAGCTGGATAGGGTGCGGTTCGCAGATTTACGGATTTCAATGGGTTATTCATTTTTAGATGTATCCAGCCTTCACCTGATTCGATCGCGGCCCCCGCTTCCATCAACTTGTCGAATACCGCATCGAGTGTATCGGAACGCGTTTCCGTGAGATGAATTTCGCCGCCACTGGCGGCGGCCGCCACCAGGAATGTACCGGTTTCGATGCGGTCCGCCATGACGCGATACTTGGCACCATGCAACTTCTCGACGCCTTCGATAGTGATGATATCGCTGCCGACACCGTGAATTTTTGCACCCATCGCAATCAAGCAATTAGCCAAGTCCAATACTTCCGGCTCGCGTGCCGCATTCTCGAGCACCGTTGTTCCATCGGCCAGGGTCGCTGCCATCATCAGGTTTTCGGTCCCGGTAACGGTGACAATATCCATGACTATGTGCGCACCGGTGAGACGCTTCGCTTGTGCGTGAATGTAACCATGCTCGATATCAATCTCCGCGCCCATGGCCTGCAAACCCTTGATATGCTGATCAACCGGCCGCAAGCCGATGGCGCAGCCGCCAGGTAGTGACACCCTTGCCGCACCCGCGCGCGCCAGCATTGGACCCAATACCAGGATTGCGGCACGCATGGTTTTCACCATCTCGTAAGGCGCGACAAGATGGGAAAGATGCGCGGCGGTCAGTTCTGTTTCCTTGCCATTCCCCGCAATGCTGACGCCCATTTGCCCGAGAAGGCTCAACATGGTGGTTACGTCATTGAGATGCGGAACGTTCTCGATAATCAGCGTTTCACCGGTAAGCAGAGAAGCGCATAGAATGGGCAAGGCGGCATTCTTTGCGCCGGAAATACGAATTTCGCCGGAAAGAGGTACGCCGCCCTGGATGATTAGTTTTTGCATGAGTTATAAATGTTATTGGTGTAAGCCCATATCAGTCCACTCTTCGATTAGCATGAGCTTGGGTAGAAATTTCGTCAACACCAGGGGATCACTGAATAAACCCTCTGTGAACCGCATTGCTGGAAACTCGGGGAGTTATTCAAAAGCCTCGTGTTTGTCTGGCGGGAAATGTCCTGGCATCTTTCATGTATGTCACGCAAATCCTGTAGACTCCGCGCTGAATTTCCCGGCCGCGCAATCAGATGTCAAAATAAGCTATCCGGAACCTCGTTTTCTGTACTGATTATCGGTCAGGTTTTTAGCGATTGAAATATGCGTGCGTTCCCTTCATCATATCGCAAAGGTCACTCTTATAAATCCAAATTTGCAAACCCTCTACTAGCCCGAATGTTTCATAAATTCGCGTGATGATTGCACAGGATTTTGTTTTGTAGGGAGATTCTGTGAAAGAATGGCGTAGTTATTCATACGCCCGACTGAACAAAATTTCCATACGAAACAAAAGACCAGCGAGGGCACGCGTCAATTTATGAAACATTCGGGTTGGCATAGCGCCGCCAAGCCGGCATTCAACCACTTAAAGGAGATCAAATGAAAAAACAGACGATTCAAACTGGCGACGCGCCCCAGGCCATTGGTACCTATTCTCAGGCGATACGCGTCGACGGGGGGGATACCGTCTATCTTTCCGGTCAGATCGGGCTGGATCCATTTACCATGCAGATGGTGGTAGGGATCGAGGGACAAATCCAGCAGGTTTTTTTGAACCTGAAAGCAGTGGCGTCAGCGAGTGGCGGCGATCTGAATGATATTGTTAAACTGAATGTCTATCTGACCGATCTTGCCAACTTTGAGAGGGTGAACGAAATCATGGCGAGCTATTTTAACTCGCCATATCCGGCGCGAGCGGCGATAGGTGTAGCGGCGCTTCCGCGTGGAGCGCTAGTGGAGATGGACGCGGTAATGGTATTGCAGGAGTGAAGGATAACACCCGCGACGATTCCACGCCGGGTGCCGTCACTTGCTTTGCCAGCAAGATAGTACAAGAAAAACTCGCCAGACTTGGCATCATCGATGAATTCGATCTGGTGCTGCATTTGCCGCTACGCTACGAGGACGAAACGCATCTTTATCCCATTAATGACCTGCCCGAAAACAAGACAGCACAGGTAGAAGGCATCATCATCCATAGTGAAGTCATGTATCGCCCGAGGCGGCAGCTGGTATGCCAGGTGGAAGACGGGAGCGGCATACTTTTCATGCGCTTCCTCAATTTTTATGGTAGCCAGGTAAAAGCATACGCGGCCGGCTCACGGGTACGCTTGCTGGGAGAAGCGCGCCCAGGTTTTTTCGGTGCTGAAATGATTCATCCCAAATGCCGCATCGTGCGCGAAACCGAGCCATTGGCCGACGCGCTAACACCGATTTACCCGGCTACAGCGGGACTCTCCTCGGAAACAATACGCAAACTGATCCGGCGGACGCTACAGCGATTGGTGGAGAGCGGCGATCAGCAAAGCTATCTCTCGGAAACTCTGCCTGATACGGTTTTACGGCATTATCGATTGCAAGGTTTCAGGGATAGCGTCATTTTTCTGCATCAACCGTTACCGGACGCGTCAGCCATTTTATTGCAGGAACGCACGCATCCAGCCTGGCGCCGGATCAAGTTCGATGAGTTGCTGGCGCAACAACTCTCCATGCGTCTGCATTATCGCCAGCGCCGCAGCCGTATCGGGCCTGCTCTGCCCAACAAAAACAAACTGACCACCGCGCTGCTGAAATCGCTCCCCTTCGAACTCACCAGCGGCCAGAAAAAGGCATTTGCCGAAATCAGCCGCGATCTTGCCGCATGTCATCCAATGCAGCGGCTGCTGCAGGGCGACGTGGGCTGCGGCAAGACCGTTATCGCCGCGTTGGCCGTGTTGCAGGTAATCGAAAATAACTACCAGGCGGCATTGATGGCGCCGACCGAGATCCTGGCTGAGCAGCACTATCAGAAACTTTCCGGCTGGCTGGGTCCGCTGCTTGCCCCTTTAGGTGCTAAGGTTGCCCGGTTATCCGGCAGCCAGAAAAAGAAACAGCGGGAAGCCGTGCTCGCCGATATCGCCGGAGGTAGCGCCATGCTTGCGATTGGCACTCACGCATTGTTCCAGGAGCAGGTAGAATTCGACCGGCTCGGACTTGCCATTATCGATGAACAGCATCGCTTCGGCGTGCACCAGCGACTGGCGTTGAGGATGAAGGGCGCTAAAGCAGACTCAGTGCCGCATCAGTTGATGATGAGCGCGACGCCTATTCCACGCACACTCTCGATGAGCTACTATGCTGATCTGGATGTATCGGTGATAGATGGGCTGCCCCCTGGCAGAACCGAAGTGGTGACTAAACTGGTCGCGGATACCCGCCGCGATGAAGTGACCGCACGTATCCGGGAAGCTTGCCATGTCGGAAAACAGGCCTACTGGGTTTGTCCGCTGATTGAGGAATCCGAAGCGTTGCAACTTAAGACAGCGCTGGAAACTCATGAAACATTGAGCCTGATTTTTAAGGATTTGAAAATCGGTCTGGTGCATGGCCGGCTCTCAGCCATGGAAAAATCGGCGGTGATGGAATCATTCAAGCAAGGTGAAATCCAACTGCTGGTTGCGACGACAGTGATCGAAGTGGGTGTAGACGTGCCCAACGCTTCACTGATGGTGATTGAGCACGCAGAGCGCATGGGGTTATCGCAGTTGCACCAATTAAGAGGTCGTGTGGGCCGGGGCGCGGAAGCCAGCATCTGCATATTGCTATACCAGAAACCCCTGTCCGCAACCGCTCAAGAGCGGCTCAAGATAATCTTCGAACATAACGACGGTTTTGAAATCGCGCGCCAGGATTTGCGGCTCCGCGGTCCGGGCGAATTTCTGGGTGCGCGCCAAAGCGGCGTACCCATGCTGCGCTTCGCCGATCTGGAACACGATGGAGAGTTGCTTGATGCTGCCCGCATCGTTGCCGAGGAATTGCTCCGCGACCACCCGGAAGCCGCAAATCGCCATCTTCAGCGATGGCTGGGGCGGAAAAGTGAATACCTGCGTGTATAGGAATCGCGATAGGTCGCTTGCTTGCAAGCTTTTCCGGCTCTCGGCATGATTCATGAATAACACGAGAATTCAAAGTACTGTATCCGGATTCAGGATGATCCTGCAAACCAGAAATCTAACCCTGCAATATCCCGGCAAGATGCTCTGCAGCAACTTGAACCTGACCATCAATGCAGGTGAATGCTGGGCCATACTCGGCCAGAATGGTTGCGGCAAGACAACGTTGATACATACGCTAGGCGGCTTGCGTCACACTGACAGCGGGAATGCGTCTTCCGTTAGCGTGTCAGGGAAAGCGCCGCAAGCCTGGTCCCGGCGCGAGCTTGCCCGTAAGCTCGGCATCATGTTGCAGGAAGAACCCGGCGAGTTCTGGGGCACTGTGTACGAATATGTATTGCTGGGACGATATCCTCATATCAAAAACATGTTTGGCCGGGACGCCATTGACCATGATATCGCGACCCAGGCCATCGAGCATATGGAATTGACCGGCCTCGCCCACCGCCCGCTCGTCACACTTTCCGGTGGCGAGCGTCAGCGGGCACGTATCGCTTTATTGCTTGCGCAATCACCTGTATGTTATTTGCTGGATGAACCGCTGCAACATCTGGATCTGCGCCATCAGCTTCTCACCATGACACTATTTAGCAAATTAGCCAGGCAAGGTAACGCGCTTGTGATGGTGCTGCACGATATTAGTTGGGCGAGCCGTTTCTGCGACCATGTTTTGATGCTGTTTGATAATGGCCGCACTATTAGCGGAAGTGCGGAAGAGATGCTCAACCGATCCAATCTCGAGGCGCTTTACCAGTGCAATATGGAGGAAGCCGTTGTGAATCATGGCCGCCATTTCGTACCGGAAACGATGCCGGGTGTATAATCCGCTCTTGATGCCTCTCTAATTTCGTAATGATCCGTAAATTTCTCCACCGCGTTTTCGGCCATAAGCCATCTGCTCTTGTTTCCGTCTCCCGCCCTTCCGCCGGAGTACACATCATCCCGCGTAAACAGCATGGTATTGCACGCGACCACATCAACCCCTGCGCGCTGAAGGTTACCTCAGGCTTGCAGGAAGCCGGGTACTCCGCTTTCGTGGTCGGCGGTGCGGCACGCGACTTGCTGCTGGGACTGGAGCCGAAAGATTATGATGTCGCCACGAATGCCACGCCTGAGGAAGTGCGTGCTATTTTCCGGCGGTCACGCATTATCGGCCGCCGTTTCCGTCTGGTACACGTGATGTGCGGTGCAGAGACGGTGGAAGTTTCAACTTTCCGCGGCGGCACCTCCGCCAGCGAGGACGAGGGGATTACAGCCAGCACGCATGCTGATGAGCATGGACGGCTTCTGCGGGATAATGTATTCGGCAGTCAGGAGGAAGACGCGAAACGGCGGGATTTCACCGTCAATGCGTTATTCTTTGATCCCGTTAGTGAAGAGATCTGGGATTACCTGAACGGTTATGACGATCTCAAGGCGAAGCGCTTGCGTATCATCGGCGACCCTTTGCGGCGATACCGGGAGGACCCGGTACGAATGTTGCGGGCAGTCCGGTTCGCGGCTAAGCTCGATATGCAGATAGACGCGGACACCGCCGCGCCTATCGGCGACCTTGCTTCGCTGTTGCAGAACGTGCCGCCGTCGCGGCTGTTCGATGAAATGTTAAAGCTGCTGTTGTCCGGTCACGCCTTAACCTGTGTGATCGATTTACGCACACGCGGCTTGCACCACGGTTTGCTGCCGATGCTGGACGTGATACTGGAGCAGCCACTGGGTGAGCGCTTCATCACGCTCGCGCTCAAGAACACCGACGAACGCGTGCAGCAGGAAAAACCAGTGTCTCCCGGCTTCCTGTTTGCGGCTCTGTTGTGGCACGAAGTGCTCGCGGCATGGAATAATCGTCAAACCGCGGGAGAAAAAATGATTCCCGCTCTGCATCAAGCCATGGATGATGTGCTGGCGGTGCAAAATAAAAAACTCGCAATTCCGCACCGGTACGATGCCATCATGAAGGAAATCTGGGCAATGCAGCCGCGTTTTACCGGCAGATCGGGCCGCAGGCCATTTCGCTTGCTGGAACATCCACGCTTTCGTGCCGCATATGATTTTATGCTGCTCCGTTGCGAAAGCGGCGAGGTGGACATGGAGCTTGGTAAATGGTGGGAGGCGTTCCAGCGTG
>JBDSSX010000042.1:0-2168 GCA_039928555.1 Nitrosospira sp.
TTGCATCTTTCTTCTTCATTGATGGTCGCTATATTCTGCCCCATGATGCGGATATCGCCGCCGGTTGGGGCATCCAATCCACCCAGCACATGCAGCAGCGTACTTTTTCCGGAACCCGATACGCCAACAATAGCCAGGGTTTCACCCGCCAGGATATCAAGGTCTATGCCCATTAGCACCGGCACTTCCAACTTGCCCTGATAATAGCTCTTGTGCAGGTTGCGGCAGGAAACAATGGTTTTATTCATACCGCAGCGCCTCCGCGGGATTGACTCTGGAGGCCCGGTAACTTGGATAAATTGTTGCCAGCAGTGTCAGCACGAACGATACCACCGCCACAGAGATTATGTCAGCGGCTTGCGGGTCGGACGGGATTTCGCTGATGTAATAAACCTCCTGTGAGAGGAATTGAACGCTGAACAGGCGCTCGATCAACGCTATCACCGACTCCACATTGTATGCCAGCAGCACGCCGCCTATCACGCCCAGCATCGTACCGATGACACCAATCAGCGTACCCTGCACGATGAAGATCTTCATGATACTGCGGGGGCTTGCCCCCAACGTGCGCAGAATGGCGATATCGGGCTGCTTATCGGTTACCGCCATCACCAGGGTCGATACGATATTGAACGCCGCAACGGCGATAATCAGGGCGAGAATTAGCGACAGCATGCGCTTCTCGATCTGTATCGCGCGAAAATAATTGGCATGCTGCCGGGTCCAATCGCTGATATGAATGTCGGTGGAAATCATTGGCGCAAGCTCTCGCGCAACTTGCGGCGCGTCGAAGAGGTCACGCAGCTTCAGCCGCACACCCGATACCTGACCATCCTCCATACGATAGAGCTTTTGCGCATCCGACAAATTGATCAGCACCAGGCTCGAGTCATATTCGAAATGCCCTGCCTGGAAAATGCCGGTAATAGTGAACTGTTTGAGGCGTGGCAATATGCCTGCCGGCGTTACCTGCCCTTGAGGCGAGATCAGTACAATTTTATCTCCCGTAAACACGCCCAGGGCACGTGCCAGCTCCGAGCCGATAACGATGCCGAACCTCCCCGGTACCAGATCGTCAAGTCTGCCATCTATCATCATCTTGGCCAAGTCCGCCACATTATCCTCCATGGCCGGCACAATGCCTCTGACCGCAACCCCACTGACAACCTGATCGAACGACACCATGCCTTGCGCGCTGACATAAGGCGCGGCACCCTCTACCCGCGGATGCCGCAGCGCTTCATCCGCAACGCGGTGCCAGTCTGTCAGCTTGCCGTCAATGCCACTTATCTGGACGTGCGACGCGACACCCAGGATGCGTGACCGCACTTCTTTCTGAAAGCCGTTCATCACAGACATGACGGTGATAAGCGCTGTCATGCCGAGTGTAATTCCCAGCAGAGAAATCAGGGAGATGAAAGAGATGAAGTGATTGCGGCGCTTGGCACGAGTGTAGCGTAGACCAATGAAGAGTTCGTAGGGAGACACGGATTAGCTGCCCGGAATTAAGGAATGCCGAAGTGTGCCACATTCTACCGGGGCTTAACAGACAGCCGTATGTTGAGCTCTTGCCGGTGCGCGATTTTATGCGCTAAAACGCATGCTTTAGTGGTTGAAGGAATGTTTTCGGCGCAAGACGTTAGAATTCGCCTCTCAACCCTATTACCGCGGCTATTCCGGGCAACGGCGCAAAGTTCTTCAGAAAAGAAGTGTGCACGCGCATCTCTTCATTCAGCAGGTTCTTGCCTTGGATAAAAATTTTAATGCCATTCGATTTGGTTTCCTTGATACGATAACTCAAGTCGACATTTACCAACGTGTAACCCGGCGTACTGGTTTCAAGTTCCGCCACCCGGTTTTGGCGCATTACATGAAATGCATTCACGTTAGCCGTCCAGGAGCCCGTCTTATGATTGAGTTCCAGCCCGAACCTTTGTGGTGTGGTGCGCGGCACATTACCACCCGTATCCAGTTTTCCGCGCACATAGTCGGTGAACAGCCGCAATTCGGTGGCATCAGGCTTCAAGGTGAAGATCACCTCGGCTTCAGCGCCATAAAATCTCGCTCCCGCCTGCGCGAAATTCTGCACCAGAAATTCGCCGCCGGGATCCAGTGTGCCGGTATCATCGGAGCGGTCAGCCACACCATCACCATTGATGTCGGCACCG
>JBDSSX010000043.1:0-3110 GCA_039928555.1 Nitrosospira sp.
GAGAAAGAGCAAGAACAGAAGGTGCAGAAAGAAAAGGAATTGAAGGACCAGCAAGCAAGGGTAGCCGCCGAAGTAGAGCAGCTTCAGCGAGAGCAGGAAGCGAATAACAAGCTTCAGGCACAGGCGGCGGCGCAGTCCCGCCTGGGAAATGAAATAGCGGAGTACAAGGCCAGAATACTGGCTAAAATCAAAAGCCACATTGTCATGCCGCCCGATTTGCCTGGCAACCCGGTAGCGGAATTCGACGTCACACTGCTGCCGGGTGGCGACATTCTCGATGTCAGGTTGCGCAGAAGCAGCGGGTTTGCCACTTTCGATAGCGCGGTGGAGCGTGCCATTTTTTTGGCCAAGCCGCTTCCCTTGCCACCCGATCCCGCATTGTTTCCAAAATTCCGTAATTTAAACATCAAGGTACACTATCGTGAATGACTGAGGTATAATTCACGGCACTATCGCGAACTTCTTAAGAGTTATTTCTATGCGGATTCGCTCGCCTGAATTGCCCACGTATGCTCTTGTCCTGTTCCTGTGGTTGATTGGCGCGCCTGCCCATGCCACGCTCGATATCGAAATTTTCGGCGGGGGCGCGACACAGATTCCTATCGCTATTGTTCCCTTCGCCGCCGAAGAAAAGCTCAATCAAGGTATCACACCGGTGGTGGCCGCCGATTTACAGCGCAGTGGTTTGTTCAGACTGGTTGATCCGGCCGGTCTTGCGGCACACGAGCCCGTCGAAGTCGTTTATTCGGAATGGATCAATCGTGGTGCCGGTGCGTTGGTTATCGGCAGCACCACAGCCCTGCCCGGCGGACAGGTAGCCGTGCGCGTACGCTTGCTGGATGTCGCAAAACAAGTGCAGCTGGCGACCTATACCGAGACCGTTCCCGCAGGACAGTTGCGTGCCGCCGCCCATCGAATAGCGGATCTGATTTATGAAAAGCTGACTGGTGACGTAGGGGTATTCAGCACCCGTATCGCCTATGTGGTGAAAGACGGTAAAAAATATGCGCTGCAGGTAGCGGATGCCGATGGGTTTAATGCACAGCCGGTGATTGAATATACCGAGCCGATTATTTCGCCCGCGTGGTCGCCGGACGGCAAGCAACTGGCTTACGTATCTTTCGAGAACAAGAAACCGGTGGTTTACGTACAGACTCTTGCAACGCGGACGCGCAAGGCGGTGGCCAATTTCAGGGGGAGCAACAGCGCGCCGGCCTGGTCGCCGGACGGGAAGAGACTGGCGGTGGTGTTATCGCTGATGAGTGGATCGCAGATCTTTTTGATTAATGCGGATGGCAGCGGCCTGCAAAGGCTCACCCAAAGTTCTGGAATCGATACTGAACCCAGCTTTTCACCCGATGGACAGTCGATCATTTTTACTTCCGATCGGGGCGGCAGTCCGCAAATCTATCGTATGCAAATAACGGGACGCCCATCGGGAATGGCGGAGCGCCTTACCTTCGAGGGCAGCTATAACGTCAGTCCCGATTACAGCCGCGATGGAAAAAGCTTTACCTTTATTCATCGCAATGGTGATAAATTCAATGTTGCGACACAGGATCTCGCAACCCGTCAGGTGCAATTGCTAACCGATTCGAAATTCGATGAGTCCCCCAGCTTTGCGCCCAACGGCAGGATCATTTTGTACGCAACCGAGGTAAAGGGCCGTGGTATATTATCCGCGGTATCAAGTGATGGCAAAACAAGACAACAGCTTTCAACGCAAGCTGGTGATGTGAGAGAGCCGGCATGGGGCCCTTTGCCAAGGCTGCAATAATTTTGAATCCCGCATTTAATCAATTATAAAGGAATGCACATGAAAAAAATATTTGGTGTGTTATTAATCAGTTTGCTGGCGGCATGCGCCAGCACTAAGCAGCCTGCTGCCGAAGTTGAAGACAAGTCAGCGGGTACCCAGTCGACGGAAAGCAGCACCAAAGGTGCGGAAACCACCGCTTACCCTACCCTGAACCCGCTTACCGATCCAAACAATATCCTCTCCAAACGCAGCGTTTACTTTGATTTCGATAGCTATGCCGTGAAGGATGAATACAGATCCCTGGTGCAGGCTCACGCCCAGTATCTGCGCGACAATGGTAATGCCAGGGTGCTGCTGCAAGGTAACGCCGACGAGCGCGGCAGCCGGGAGTATAACCTTGCGCTGGGTCAGCGCCGCGCCGACGCGGTAAGGAACGCCATGACGTTGTCAGGTGCCAAGGAATCCCAGATCGAATCCGTCAGTCTGGGCGAAGAGAAACCACGGGCGACGGGTCATGATGAATCCTCGTGGGCCGAGAACCGCCGCACGGACATCCGCTATCAGGGCGAATAACCGTGCTGTTGCGCGCTTTCTGGTTATTGTTCCTGATCGGCTGTAATGCAAGTTACGCCGGGATCTTCGATGACGAGGAAGCGCGCAAGCAAATCGCTGCACAGCAGACATTGATTGGAGAACTGCGTAATCAAGGGCGGACACTCGAAGCACGCATCGTCAAACTGGAAGAGATTCTCAATGATCAACCGCTGCTGGAACTCCATAACCAGATCGAGACTCTCAGGCATGATCTGAACAAGTTGCAGGGGCAGATCGAAGTACTGGCCAATGAGAACGAGTTGACGCAGAAGCGGCAGAAGGATTTTTACATTGATCTGGATAATCGGTTAAGGCGCCTGGAACAGCCCGGCGAACCTGCCGCCTCTGACTCCGAATCTCCCGCTTCATCGGCCACTACATCTGAGGCCGCACCGGAATCAAATGTGAAGGCTCCAGCCAGGGTTGTCACGGTGGTTTCGCCCGCCGCAAGTGTTGCGCCAGCGGAAACCGTGGAGAGCCGTGACTACGAGGCCGCTTACAGTCTGTTCAAGACCGCCAGGTATCAAGATGCCATTTCCCGGTTCAAGCAATTTATCACGAGCTATCCCGGGTCCAGTCTTGTACCGAGCGCTCATTACTGGACCGGTAATTCTTATTACGCGAAGCGTGATTTCAAGAACGCCATCAGTACTCAGGAAAAGCTGATCAACGCTTTCCCCAGTAGTTCCAAGGCTCCCGATGCAATGCTTAACATTGCGAGTAGCCAGCAGGAAATGAATCAAAAAGCTGCCGCCAA
>JBDSSX010000044.1:0-15809 GCA_039928555.1 Nitrosospira sp.
GCGGAACCCACCCGCATCCAGCAGATATTTCAAAACCTGCTCTCGAATGCTATTAACTACATGGATAAACCTCAGGGCGAAATTCGCATTGCCTGTTGCGTTGAGGGCGAGCAGTGGAAATTCAGCATCGCCGACAATGGACCCGGCATCGAGGCGCGCCATTTCGAAAGAATTTTTCAGCTATTCCAGACGCTCGCCCCACGCGACAGGATAGAAAGTACCGGTGTCGGACTGGCTCTCGTGAAAAAAATCGTGGAGATGTACAGTGGGCAAATCTGGATCGAATCGAAAGCTGGTGAGGGCAGCACATTTTTTTTCACCCTACCCAAAATTACGGCAAATATTAACTCCAATGAAGGAAAAGAAACGTGAAAACTACCAATAGGCCCATTCTCCTGGTGGAAGACGATCAAGTCGACACAATGACGGTCATGCGCGCCCTGAAGGAGATCCATGTAACGAACCCGGTCGTGCACTTGGAAAACGGTGAGGAAGCGCTACTTTATTTGCAAGACCCCGCAAGCGAAAAGCCGTGCATTATTCTGCTTGACCTGAATATGCCGATCATGAACGGTATCGAATTTCTGCAGGTGGTAAAACATAATGAACAATTAAAGCGTATTCCGGTAATTGTATTGACCACATCGGAAGAGCAACAGGACAAGATGAGCAGTTTTAACCTGGGCGTAGCAGGCTATGTGGTCAAGCCAGTTGATTACCGGCGGTTCGTCGAGGTCATGCGCTCGATTGACGCCTATTGGAATATTAGCGAGATGCCTTAATCGGACGGCTGGATGTTCGTCCGCGGAGGACAGAACTGATGACAGCGGGTGAAACTCGAATTGGGATTTCCGGGTGGCGCTATCCGCCATGGCGGGGCGTCTTTTATCCTCCGGGGCTTCCACAGTATCGCGAACTCAAGTACGCCTCGGGCAAATTTCCGACAATAGAAATAAACGGGACATTTTACTCGCTGCAAAGGCCGGAAAGCTTCGAGCGCTGGTATAACGACACGCCACCGGGCTTCGTTTTCAGCATCAAGGGAGCGCGCTACATTACGCATATAAAGCGCCTGCGCGATGTCGATGGCTCGCTCGCCAACTTCTTCGCTTCGGGAATATTCAACCTGCGAGAAAAACTTGGCCCCATTCTGTGGCAATTCCCGCCCAGCTTCCACTATGACCCGGAAAGACTAAAGCATTTCTTCGAGCTTTTGCCGCACGACACTGGACAGGCGTTAAGTCTTGCCCGCCAACATGAACCCCATATGACCGGACGCGTATGCTTGGCGATCGACACCACCCGCATATTGCGCCATGCGATTGAGATCCGGCACGAGAGCTTCATTGATGAGTCTTTTGTGCGGCTACTGCGTGAGCACAATATTGCATTGGTTATCGCGGATACGGCGGGAAAATGGCCCTATCGCGAAGATATTACGGCCGATTTCATCTATCTCCGCTTGCATGGCGACAAAGTGCTTTATGCGAGCGGCTATACTCCCGAAGCGCTGACGCGCTGGTCAGCGCGAATTCGCGCCTGGCGCACAGGCTCTCAGCCTGGTGATGCACATCTCATCTCAGCGCTGTCCCCGCAACGGCATTCGCGCGATGTCTATTGTTATTTTGATAATGATGCCAAAGTGAGAGCTCCGTTTGATGCCCAAGACCTGATAACAAAACTGTAGTTCTCCGCTACTCCCGTACCTGAATCGATTTTGTAACGGCTGGATAAACCACCACCCGAACCGCTGCCTGAACGATATTCACCACCCTGCACATTCTCGCCGGTCTGGTTTTTCCAACCGTGATAAGATTCCATCTCATCCACCAGCTTCGCTCACTCAAAAGGGTTCCTTTGTCCCTCAATTTGGATTCCGAGCTGATCATGATCACGTGTCCTCACTGTGTCAGGAAGTTCGAAGAGACAATCGCGCGGCTAAAGTACGAACCGAAACTTTCTTGTCCTGACTGCGAAAGGCATATCGGAGTGAATCTTCTGGAGCTACATGTCGCACTCGAATCAGTTCGGCAATCCAGCGATGATCTCCTCAAAAAATTGCTTGATGCTAATAAGTGATTTTCTGATAACGAGGCCGCGTTACCAGCGATGAGCCATATTTATAGCTATTTTACGTAATTTTATCCTCCTTCCTGGAGGCTAAAATTAAGTTTCGCGCAGCATTCTTTCTTTTGTGAGAGAACCATCCCTTCTTCGGCATTGATACATTGGCAATTGCTCGAACCTTGCCGGCAAAAACATCAAATTATGCCTTTCCCCACCGCGCTGCCACCGCCTGATGGCAATTGCCGCAATCGCAGCAAGCGGGTGGATGTTTTTTTGCATCGGCCAAGCGTGAGCCTACTGCCGAGCTCAGCCGTTTTAACCGTAGTTGTACTTCAGTCCAGTATGTAAAGCGCCCAAAACCGGTAAAATGTCGTTACAGAACAATTCCTTCCAGAAATAACATACGGACTTAATAGCCGATCCGCTCCGCTTCAGACAGGCGATAATCATCGTATCACTAAACAGATCTTAATCGGCAGACCCCAGCAGGACCTCGAGTTTCGTTACCTGCGCAATAGCGAAGCATCAGCCGGCATGAGTATTTTTTTGCCTTGTGGGGTGGATTAAGAAATAGAGCTCATGATGAGCTCCTGGCGTTCCTCAATCATGTCAATTGGTGCGCCGCAGCAACGCTAGAATGAATAGGAGACGTTGACCGCGACATGAGCGACTCACGTCTCAATCCACGACCAACAGCTCACGGGGAGGTGAGTATGGAGGCAAACTACCAGCCCTGCAAGCTGCGTGACGCTTGTCTGACGCCTGACCCGATCCCGATGGGTGGGACGCACATGAAAGCAACTTTCGGCCCCTACGTCATAAGCGCCGCGAAATCTCTCGATCGCTCATCGCACATGTCGAAGACCCGGAACAGACAAGGCAGACCCAGATGGGTGAAGTGCTGGGGACGCCTCAGTATATGTCCCCCGAACAAGCGCTGGTCAAGCACGTTTGCCCGGTCAGCCTGCACCTTCGAGAGGCGTGTCACACAACAATCAGATATTGCTATGATTCATCTCTCGTCAGGGAAGCATTAAACAAATAACGGCTTTCAAGGTGACGGATTTTCATCTACAGTTAGCTGTCCCAACCCAGGTAGACCAGACAGTTAGAAACCTGCGAGTTCCCGCTTCGCGGCAGCCATTGCGCCAGAACCCGGTGTATCGGGTGGCGTATCCAATACGCGGTTCGACTTTTTAGTGTCTTTAGCGCGCGAGGAGAACGCTGGGGCCGAAAGCACGGGTAGGGGCTTGTTTGATTGGAGGAAAGTGGCGCTTAATCGAAATTATACAGCTATTGCTGAATGGGACTGGAAATTGATTAAGCATTTTTCTTTTATTGGATACCGGAAGTTAATTTTCAACCGGTCAAATAGTTGATGTTGGGTATTATAAGCATTGATGCCGCATCTCTCGGAGCCATGTATCCGAGAATTCGGGCATTCTGATTTCCCGGCTGCAAGGAGGACGGTTAGTATGGTGAAGTTACTCTCGGCAGGCGCAACCGACTTGGGACTCCGGCGCGGCAACAACGAGGATGCGTACCTCGCTATGCCTGAACTTGGATTCTTCGCCATCGCGGACGGGATGGGGGGTGAAGCGGCCGGAGAAACCGCCAGCAGATATTTTATCGAAACGGCGCAAGCCGCTTTCCGCAGCCAGGTTCCTTCTTCGGAAGAAACAAATTATGCATTGGTTCAAGAAGTGCTCAGCGATTCGAACACGCGGATATTCGAGCATGCCGCACGGAATCCCGATGATCGCGGAATGGGATGCACCGGAGACCTTCTGGCATTTTATCGCGACAGGTATGTTATCGGGCATGTGGGAGACAGCAGGGTCTACTTGTTACGGGATGGTAGTTTGCGGCAACTAACCAGGGATCATTCCCTGGTGCAGCTTCAAGTGGATCGTGGAATACTCGCTCCGGAGGAGGCACGAAATCATCCAAGAAAAAACATCCTCCTCCGGGCTCTAGGCACTGATCCGGCAGTATCCTTCGACATGCTGGAGGGCAGCGGGCTGGACCGCGATATATTTCTCCTGTGTTCGGATGGACTGACAGACATGGTGGATGATGCGGCGATTCAGAACGTGCTTGTTTCGATAGAAGCCATTCAACAAAAAGTGGAGAACCTGATCAAGGCGGCTCTATTGGCGGGAGGCAGGGACAATATCACCGTCATTCTTTGTGAAGTGCAGATGAATGGGTCAGTGGAATCCGGTGGTGGCGCTGTTTGACGGGTCCTGTTCTTGCCCAAAAGTATCGTTTATGCGGTTGCCGCGGCGGCAAGAAAAATATTTTTTTATTCAGCCTAAAGTTTTGTGGCGGATGGCCGTTGACTGAGCTATGCCACTCAACATGTCTACATAATATAGCCACAGCCACCACGCAATATCTGCCCCAGACGACTCTAACGGTCCGCGACCCTCCTCTTTAGTATTCCATGTAAGAAATATTCCTACATGGAATCCTTGCTATTTCCTACGCGTAAATCGGATGGACTCCGGTTTTACGGCGCCGCATGACTGCGCACAATGGAGCCTCACATCCAAGGGGGGTAAACATGAAAGCTAACGAACTGACAATGGAAATCAAGGAACTCAACCTGACCTATCTGATGCTGGCTCAGCAGATGGTGCGTGCGGATAAGGATATGGCGATTTTCCGGTTGGGAATCAGCAAGGACATCGCCGAAATATTGGCGGTTCTGACGCCAGGCCAGATTCTTAAGCTGGCAAACTCCAACATGATGCTGTGCCGCATACGCTTCGACGACAACCTGGTGCTGGGCATGCTCGCCAACTACGGTAAAGAAAAGACGATGATGCAGTCCCATGCTGCTATTTTACTGGCAGGTCAGCCAGTCGAAGAAATTTCCTGAAGTATATAAGCTTCCTGAATTAACGAATAAAGGGTAACCATCGTGGCGAAAAAAAGCGTGGTGTCAGAAGCCAAAGAGATTCAGACCGCAATAGAGATGATCGATCTGGGCGCGCGGCTGCAGCTGCTGGAGAGCGAAACCAGCCTGAGCCGCGAGCGGCTTATCAAGCTCTACAAGGAATTGAAAGGAGTTTCCCCCCCCAAAGGAATGCTGCCATTTTCCGCCGACTGGTTTTTGACCTGGCAACCCAATATTCATTCTTCCGTGTTTGCCGATATTTATCATTATCTGCTCACCCATGCCGATTGCCGCGGTATCGCCGCCATTATCAAAAGCTATAAGCTTTATCTGGAGCACTGCCAGATGAGCGAAATGGAACCGGTATTGAGCCTGACACGTGCCTGGACTCTGGTGCGGTTTTTCGAGGGCCGCATCTTGCAAACCGCATCCTGCACCCAGTGCGGTGGACATTTCGTAGTGCATACCCACGATCTTTATAGCCGCTATGTGTGCGGATTGTGCCACACTCCTTCACGCGCCGGCAAAACCAACAAATCCCGTGTAGCCGCGCTTACAAGTATAGCCGCCACCTCACCTGCGGCACCTATCGCATCCTGAGCCCAAGTATTCCTCCTTCACCGGTGGCTGGGAGTTTTCCCCCCACCGGTTTTTCTTTCCTCATCCTACTTAAAGTTCGCGCCATTTTGGCCGTTACACAGGTGAACGTTTTATCGTAATAAGCCTGTGGCCGTAGCAACCGTGCGTATTCATGCTGAGTATTTACCGGTGGCTGGTCAAGGCGCGAGCCTTTGCGATCAAGGCAATAACCTAAGTCGGGAGTATGGGTAAAAATGCTGCTCATAGTGGGATGTCTCATTGTTATCGGGTCGGTATTTGGCGGATTTGCCCTTGCCGGCGGACACCTTGCCGCGTTGTATCAGCCACTGGAACTACTGATAATCGGCGGCGCCGCAGTGGGCGCCTTCGTGCTGGGCAATACGAGCAAGGCGCTCAAGGCTACCTTCAAAGCGTTGCCCAAGGTCGCGCAGGGCTCCAAATACACCAAGGTCCTGTACATGGACCTCATGGCGCTACTCTATGATCTTCTCGCAAAAGTCCGCAAGGAAGGGTTGATGTCGATAGAGAGCGATATCGAGAACCCCGCGGAGAGCCCCATCTTTGCGCATTATCCCAACGTTCTGGCCGATCATGAGGCGATCGAATTCATGACAGATTATTTGCGGCTGATGGTGGGTGGCAATCTCAATGCGTTCGAGATCGAGAATCTGATGGATAACGAGATCGAAATTCACCATCAGGAGGGTGAGGTGCCGGTGCATTGCATCGCCAAATTGGGCGACAGCATGCCGGCATTCGGCATCGTCGCGGCGGTCATGGGCGTAATCCACACCATGGCATCGGTGGGCCTGCCGCCATCGGAGCTGGGCATTCTGGTGGCCCAGGCGCTGGTTGGCACATTTCTCGGGATCCTGCTTGGCTACGGTTTTGTGAGCCCGTGCGCCGCTGTACTGGAACAGAAGCTGGAAGAATCTACCAAGATGTTGCAGTGCATCAGGATGACGCTGCTGGCCAGCATAAACGGCTACGCGCCCGCGCTGGCGGTCGAGTTCGGCCGCAAAGCACTGTACTCGACCGAGCGGCCGAATTTTATCGAGCTGGAAGAACGCGTCAGACAGGCAAAAAACAAATGATTGCGGAGAGATGCATTCATGGCTGACGAAAAACGCACCATCGTCATCAAGAGAATCAAGAAGCATGGCCGTCATCATGGTGGCGCATGGAAAATTGCCTACGCGGATTTTGTTACCGCGATGATGGCGTTTTTTCTGCTCATGTGGCTGCTGGGCGCCACCACCCAGGAGCAGTTGCAAGGTCTTTCCGAGTATTTCCAGACCCCGATCAAAGTTCAGCCAAACAAAGCCAGCGGCAGCGGGGACAGAAGCAGCGTGATTCAGGGAGGCGGCAAGGACACAACGCAGCGCGTAGGGCAGGTGAGGAAGGTGAGTGCCGGACCCCGCAATCTCAAATCAGCGCAGGCCGAGCTTGAGCGGCTTGACAGGCTCAAGCTGGAAGCTCTGAAGGATCGGTTGGAGCAGTTGATCGAGTCTCATCCGATCATGCGTGACTTCAAGGAGCAATTGCTGCTGGACATTACCTCCGAAGGTCTGCGCATTCAGATTGTCGATCACATGAACCGGCCCATGTTCGCGCTCGCCAAAGCCGAGTTGCAACCCCATACCAGGGCTATCCTGCAAAAACTGGGCGGGGTATTGAACGAAATGCCCAATAAGATAAGTCTCTCAGGTCACACCGACGCAACCCCCTATGCGAGCGGCGAGAAGAATTACAGCAACTGGGAACTATCGGCCGACCGCGCCAATGCCTCGCGGCGTGAACTCATCATGGGCGGCATGAATGAGCAAAAAATCATGCGCGTGGTGGGCTTGAGCTCGGCGGTGCTATTCGATAAGAGCAATGCCACCAATCCTGTCAACCGGCGCATCAGCGTTATCGTAATGAGCAACAAGGCCGCAGAGGATCTGAGCAAAGAAGGTGGCGTAACGAAGGAAATCAGAAGTAACACTACCGTGGATGTGCAAGCGCTGCAGCCCGCTGATGCCGCTAGTTAAACGGCACAAGCTAAAAGTACTAAAGCCCGGTAATTCTCCTTCCCGAAAGTAGAATTGCGGGAGAAATTCCGTTCTTTTCCTTCGATGGCCGACTTCTGAAGCATTCGATAATCACTCATGTAATCGATGAGCCGATTGTGAACGCATTCTCAGGAGTCAGCAGTGAGCGAAGAGAGTGATCTCGAAAAAACGGAACCTGCATCGCCGCGGAAACTGGAAAAATCCCGCGACGAAGGACAGATTCCCCGTTCCCCGGAACTCTCCACGTTCGCGGTTCTGATCACCGCCGGTTGCGGCCTCTGGCTGATGGGCGGGCATCTCACGAGCCAGCTTTTCACCTTGATGAGAGATGGAATGAAGGTGCCGCGCGATGTCGGCTTCGATTCCAGCTTGCTTCTCGATCGACTGTTCGATCAATCCTTCGGCACCCTGTTTGCATTTTCTCCCTTTCTGATGCTGATGTTCCTGGTGGCGGTGACCGCGCCAATGCTGATTTCCGGTTGGCTCTTTAGCTGGAAATCACTTGAGCCCAAGTTCAATCGGCTCAACCCTGTCAGCGGAGTGGGCCGCATGTTTTCGCTGAATAGTCTGATCGAATTGGCCAAGGCGCTTCTCAAAGCCGCGCTGATCGGCGGGGCAGGTGTCTGGACGATCTGGCACCATAAGGAAGCGGTGCTGTCACTGGTCGCCGCTCCGCTCGCCGTGGGCGCCGGTCACATGGGCAATCTGATCGTCATGAGCTTTCTCGCCATAGCGGGAACCATGGTGCTGATTGCGGCGGTGGATGTGCCTTTCAAGCTCTGGGATCACTACCGCAAACTCAAAATGACCAAGGAGGAAGTGCGCCAGGAAAACAAGGAAACCGAGGGCGATCCACACATGAAGGCTCGCATCCGCGCTCAGCAGCGTGAGATGGCAAGAAAGCGCATGATGGCCGAAGTTCCCAAAGCCGACGTGATCGTCACCAATCCGACGCATTACTCCGTTGCCCTCAAGTATGAGGACGGCAAGATGCGCGCACCGCGCGTTGTCGCCAAGGGCTCACATCTGCTAGCCCTGAAAATTCGTGAGATAGGCCAGCAACACCACGTGCCGCTACTGGAAGCGCCGCCGCTCGCGCGCGCGTTGTATCACCACGCCGAGCTGGGCGATGAGATTCCTCAGACTTTATATAATGCCGTGGCCGAGGTGCTGGCATATGTCTACCAGTTGCGCCGCCACCGTGAATACGGCGGCAAAGCTCCCCATCTGCCGGATGACCTGGAAGTGCCTGCCGAACTGGACTCGGAAGATACGGCATCAAAATGACACCTGACCCATCCGAGAGAGAACCGAATACAGCATGAACATAATCGCCAAATTCAACGACATATTCAGCGGCGTGAACGCCCGCAGCCTGACCGGTCCGTTACTGATACTCATGATTCTCGGCATGATGGTGCTGCCGCTGCCGGCCTTTGTGCTGGACATGATGTTTACTTTCAATATCGCGCTTTCCATTATGGTATTGCTGGTCAGCATCCATACGCACAAGCCATTGGAGTTCGCGGTATTTCCGACGGTGCTGTTGCTCACGACATTATTGCGGCTGTCGCTGAATGTGGCTTCAACCCGGATTGTGCTGATGGAGGGCCATACAGGGCCGGACGCGGCCGGCAAGGTGATCGAGGCATTCGGCCATTATCTGGTGGGTGGCAACTACACGGTAGGCATTGTCGTGTTCATTATCCTGGTGGTGATCAACTTCATCGTGATCACCAAGGGCGCCGGCCGCATTGCGGAAGTCGCGGCGCGCTTTACGCTGGATGCGATGCCAGGCAAGCAGATGGCGATCGATGCCGATCTGAACGCCGGTCTTCTCGGCGAGGAGGAGGCCGGAAAGCGCCGCACCGCTATCGCTCAGGAAGCGGAATTCTACGGGTCGATGGATGGTGCCAGCAAGTTCGTTCGTGGCGACGCGATAGCGGGCATCCTGATTCTGTTCATCAATGTGATCGGCGGTTTGCTTGTCGGCGTACTTCAGCACGACCTGGACATGGCCACCGCTGCCAAGACCTACACGCTGCTCGCCATCGGGGATGGCCTGGTGGCGCAAATCCCTGCGCTCATCATCTCCACCGCAGCCGGCCTGGTAGTGAGCCGTGTAGGAACGGATGAGGATATCAGCGGCCAGCTCGTGAGCCAGCTCTTTTCCAGGCCCCAGGTGCTGATCCTTACCGCTGCCATCATCGGCCTCATGGGCCTGATACCCGGTATGCCGCACATTGCTTTTCTGTTGCTGGCCGCGGTACTGGGCGGTGGCGCGTACATGATGATTCAGCGTGAAAAGCAGGGCGCGGGGCGAGTAGCGGTTGCCCCCGCCGCGCAGCCTGAAGTCCAGGACGCGAGCTGGGACGATGTTATGCCGGTCGATGTTCTGGGGCTTGAGGTGGGCTACCGGCTGATCTCATTGGTGGACAAGGCACAGGATGGGGAACTGCTGCGGCGGATCAAGGGCGTACGCAAGAAGTTCGCGCAGGAGATCGGATATTTGCCGCCATCGGTACACATTCGCGACAATCTGGAACTGCGCCCCAATGCTTACCGCATTACCCTGAAAGGGGTTGCGATCGGTGCCGGCGAGGTCAATGTGAGCCAATACCTGGCAATCAACCCCGGCGGCGTCTCCGGCACCTTGCCGGGACTCGCCACCAGCGACCCCGCCTTTGGACTGCCGGCCGTCTGGATCGAAGCCAATCAACGTGATCAGGCCCAGATAATGGGTTATACCGTGGTCGATCCCGGCACAGTCGTGGCGACTCACTTGAACCACTTGATGCATACCCATGCGGCGGAATTGCTTGGCCGCCTCGAAGTGCAGCAGCTGCTCGACCGTGTGGCGAAGGATTCGCCCAAGCTGGTGGAGGATCTGACCCCGAAACTCCTCCCGCTTTCCACCGTACAAAAGGTGTTGCAGAACCTGCTCGACGAGAGCGTGCATATTCGCGACATGCGGACCATCATCGACGCCATGGCCGAACATGCCGCCCGTGTGCAAGATCCGCATGAATTGACGGCTTTGATTCGCATCGCTCTGGGTCGCGCGATCGTTCAGCAGATCTGGCCGCAGTCCGGCGAGTTACAGGTCATGGCACTGGATGCAGGGCTGGAAAGGTTATTGACGCAGGCCTTGCAAGCCAGCCCGAATAGCGCCGGCATAGAACCGGGACTGGCCGACACCCTGATGCGCGAAGCCGCGGGTGCGAGTCAGCGCCAGGAGCAGGTAGGCCTCGTCCCGGTATTGCTGGTACCGGCACCGCTGCGGACACTACTGGCACGCTTTCTGCGTAGAGCCCTTCCACAGCTCAAGATCCTTTCGCACGCTGAAGTACCCGATTCCAGCAACATAAAAGTTACCTCTATTCTGGGAGCAAGAGCATGAGCATTAAACGATTTTTCGCAAAAACGACGCGGGATGCATTACACATGGTGCGCGATGCGCTCGGACCCGATGGGGCGATTATCTCTAATCGCGCGGTGGATGGGGGTATCGAAATACTGGCGCTGAGCCCCGACGATATCACGGCGCTGATGCCCCCGCGTGTAGCGGACGGAGTCGAAGGCGCTACAACTCCGGGCGGTGAAGCACAGCAAGCCGAGTTCCTGAGCGAACCGCTAATCGAGCCGCTGAATCAGGCACAAGCCATCGATCCCTCCGCTGGGGAAAATTTTACTGAACGTGGAGTGCGGACCGGTGCCGGCACCAAAAATTTACCCCGGCTTCATGTCTCCGCTTTCGACGGGAACCAGGAACAGCAAGCGGAACGCTGGATAATTCCAGATCTTTCGGCCGAATCCCGTCAAACGAAAAGCCGGATGCAGCTTGGGGCGCATAAGGCGAAGACGATACCGGATTTTGTCAGTGGAGACGAATATGGACAGTCTGCAATGCGATCGCGCAGATTGGCAAACCCTTCGATGGAGCCGGTAGCGGACCGGATGACAAGCCGGCGGGAGCTGGTGAATGATCCGGTAACTCCCGAATCCGGGACCCATGGCAAAAAGCGGCGTACCGCAATCAACTCGCGCGAAAAAACCAGCCCGGCGGCGCAGGTTACCCGAGCAGCCCGAGTGGCTTCAGTTCCCGCGAAAAAACAACAACCCGCATTTGATCCCCGCCAGATCGCCGATGAGGTGGCCGCAAGCGTACTCAGCGAGATCCAGTCGATGCGCGGTACCTTGGAACAACAATTGGCCGCGCTGAACTGGAACGAGCAGCAGCGACGCCATCCCATACGCGGGCAGGTACTGTGTCAACTGCTGGCGGCGGGCTTCAGCGCCTCCCTTGCGCATGACTTGCTGGATCAGTTGCCCGTGGGACAACTTATGGGACAGCCCGCGGGACAAACCACTGGACCACTCACAGGTCAGGAAGGACAGCAGGCGGAGAAGCGCGAGAAAGACGCGATGAACTGGGTAAAGACGGTATTGGCAGGCAATCTCCAGACGATTGGCAATGAGAACGAAATGCTGGAAAAAGGCGGTGTTTACGCGCTGGTGGGGCCAACCGGTGTGGGTAAGACCACTACTACCGCCAAGCTTGCCGCGCGTTGTGTCGTGCGTCACGGTTCGGACAAGCTGGCGTTGCTGACGACGGATGGTTACCGGATCGGCGGACACGAGCAACTGCGCATCTATGGCAAGATTCTGGGCGTCTCGGTCTATGCGGTGAAAGATACGCAAGACCTGGTCCTTGCTTTGGCGGAACTGCGAGGCAAGCACATGGTACTGATCGACACAGTGGGAATGGGCCAGCGTGACAAGATGGTGACCGAGCAGGTAGCGATGCTGGCCGGATGCGGCACCGGAATCAAACGTTTGCTGCTGCTCAATGCGGCATCCAGCGGGGATACGCTGAACGAGGTGGTTCACGCCTATCAAGGCGATGGCCTGGCGGGAGCCATTATCACCAAACTGGACGAAGCGGTCACCACGGGTTGCGTGCTTGATACCGTAATCCGCCATCAATTGCCGCTTTACTATATTGCTACGGGCCAGCGCGTTCCCGAGGATTTGCATTTAGCGGATTCCGGCCACCTGGTTAACAGTGCATTCAATAATCTACCCGTCGCGTCCCCTTTTACCATGCCGGAGGACGCGTTGCCGATGCTCATGGCGGGTTTAAAGAGGGGTGCGGTTAACCTGGATAGCAACGGAGTTCATTTTGGCTAATCCAACCGAGGACCAGGCTGAGGGATTGCGCCGCCTGCTGGTGCAGGATTCCCCGCATATCATAACCGTCGCTTCGGGCAGCATGGGCGCGGGCAAGACAAGTACAGTGATCAATCTGGCGGTGGCCCTGGCGCGCAACGGCAAGGACGTGCTGGTAATCGACGAGAATGCGGGCGCCAACAATCTGACTGGTACGCTGGGTCTCGCCGCTCACCGCGACTTGCTGGACGTGATCCGGCGCGACAAGACGCTCGATGAAGTGATAATTTCCGGTCCCGAAGGCTTCCGTCTTCTGCCGGCGGGGCGCGGCATGCAAATGCTCGGGAAGCTTGGTTCGAATGATCAGACTTATCTAATCGATTGTTTCGGTGGTTCTGCCCAACCGACTGACGTCGTATTGATTGACGTGGCGCCCGGCCAAATCAGCCCACTGCTATCACTTACTCTTTCCAGCCATGAAATGGTGGTAGTGGTTTCGCCCGAACCGAGCTCGATTACCGCAGCTTATGCGTTGATCAAGCATATCAGTGGCGACAATGACATGCAGCGGTTTCGCATACTGGTCAATAAGGTCAGTGTCGAGGCTGAAGCGCAGGTGATTTTTGACAACATGGCGGGAGTAGCCAGCCGCTACTTGGGGGTGTCGCTCGACTTCATGGGCTTTATCCCGCCAGACGACAAGCTCAGGCAATCAAACCGCCGGGGGCGTTCGGTGATTGAACTCTTTCCGGCGGCCGTCTCAGCGGCGGCATTCCGCCGAGCAGTAGAGTCATTAACTTGCTGGTCACACTGTGAGGGTGAAGATAATGAAAGCAAAAGCAAAAGCAAAGAGCTGGGAAGTTTCATGCAATGCCTGATCCAAGGTAGTCAGAGCCAACGCCTACGCGCCAGCAATGAGGGCGGCAATCAGAGCGGCCTCGTCAGACAAAGCATCCGCAATAATCCGATCAGGCAAGGTGATCACAGCAGCCCGATCGGACAAACCAATCGTAAAAACATAGCGGCTAAGGGTTCCAAAGGCCCGGTGGTGAGACGTGTATAACGCAGCCGGTGTGATCGATAAAAAGCAGTCGCTGGCTGAGTTTGCCCCGCTGGTCAAACGCATTGCCAACCATATGGTTGCCAAACTACCTCCCAGTGTGGAGGTGGACGACATGATCCAGGTGGGCATGATCGGCCTGATGGACGCGCTGAGCCGTTATGAGGAGGCCGCGGGCGCCCAGTTCGAGACTTATGCGGCGCAGCGCATCCGCGGCGCCATGCTGGATGAACTGCGTCAGCTGGATTGGCTGCCGCGGGGGGCACGTAAAAGTATGCGCCAGATCGACGCGGCGGTTCATGCATTGCAGCAACGTTCAGGCCGCGCGCCCACCGAAGCCGAGATAGCCGGCGAACTCAAGGTACCTGTCGCCGAGTACCAGCAGATGCTGCTGGAAGGGCGGGGGACACAACTTATCCATTACGAAGATTTTATGGAGGACGGCGACGACGATTTTCTGGAGCGCAATTGCGCCGACAGCAACGCCGATCCGCTGGCGAGCCTGCTGGACGACAATCTGCGGGAAGTACTGATCGGCGCGATCGCCAATCTGCCCGAGCGTGAGAAAATGCTGATGGGGCTGTACTATGAACAGGAGTTGAATTTCAAGGAGATCGGCGCGGTTCTCGGCGTGTCCGAATCCAGGGTATGTCAGATACATAATCAGGCGGTTGCGCGGCTACGCGTCAAACTCAAGGAGTGCGCATGGACCTCAATAGCATAATCGGTGTTGTTATCGCTTTAATCGCCGTTTTTGGTGGCCAGATGCTGGAAGGCGGCCATCCTGGCTCGCTCCTCCAGCTTACAGCCTTTACGGTCGTGCTGGGGGGTACGCTGGGAGCGGTACTCCTGCAAAGCCCCGTGCGTCAGTTTGTACTGGGCATGAAAATGAGCCGCTGGGTATTCATTCCGCCACGGCTCGACGCTACCGCATTGGTGGAGCATATCGCGGTCTGGAGTACTACTGCGCGCAAGGAGGGGTTGCTTGCACTTGATCCGCATATTGCGGGTATCGACGACCCATTCGTAAAGAAAGGGCTGCAACTGGTGGTGGACGGCACCGAGCCGCTGGAATTGAAACGGGTGCTGGAAGTGGAGATCGAAACCTTCGACGACCTGCATCGCCAGGGGGCCCGAGTGTGGGAGGCGGCCGGCGGATACGCGCCAACCATCGGTATTCTGGGAGCCGTGATGGGGCTTATCCAGGTGATGGAGAACCTCGCGGACCCGGCCCATCTGGGCGCCGGCATCGCGGTGGCGTTCGTGGCGACCATTTATGGCGTGGGTCTGGCCAATCTGGCATTTCTGCCGATTGCCAACAAGTTGAAATCACTCATTGCGCGCCAGGTGCTAATGCGCGAAATGCTGGTGGATGGACTGGTGGGGATCGCCAATGGCGAGAACCCGAGACTGATTGCAGGCCGCCTGAAGGGGTATGTGGTGTAAATAAATAACGGACGCTGGGTATTCGCCTCCAGGTTATTCGTAACCGGGACCCGAATTTCAGACGCTTCGATGCAAACACAGCAAATGGAGCAAAGTGTCATCTATCGGATTTCTCACACAACACGACGCAGACAAATCATGACCAAGTATCGGCGCAATTTCCTCAAGGGCGGCGGAAGTTTTTTCGGAGCGACACCCGCCGACGGTAGCCAAGGCCCGCTGGCGAATCAAGTTGCCGCCTTATGGGCGGCATTTCATCACGTTATAGCCATCCACCCATCCGGCGTCAAGTTGAGTTCATATGCCACTGGGGCTGGGCTGAAAACCCCACGGAAACGACTGCCTTGAAACGCAATATACGACCCGGGCATAGACCGGAAGAGCAGGCAAATCACGAGCGCTGGCTGGTGTCCTACGCGGATTTCATTACGCTGCTGCTCGCGGTTTTTGCGGTAATGTATGCGCTCTCCCAGGTAAACGAGGGCAAATATCGCGTGATGGCCGGTTCACT
>JBDSSX010000045.1:0-2530 GCA_039928555.1 Nitrosospira sp.
GGGAATTTATTCCATCCCATCCGGGTCCGGGTCCTGGTACTGATCTTGGGGCATTGGCTTGGGGCGCTTACCAACGTTAATCTTGAGAGACTTCTCCGTCTGGTTGCGCATCACCGCAATGTTGGCGGTTTTTCCTGGTGGCAATGCCGCGATCAGGTCGAGCATCACGGATGAATCAATGACCGCTTTGCCATCCACCGCTACAAGTATATCCCCCGGCTTCACTCCGGCCTGATCTGCGGGCCCGTTCTTGAGAACCCCCGCGATTAACGCGCCATTGGTGTTGGGACGCTTGAACGATTCCGCCAATTCCGGCGTCAAGTCTTGTACTTCCACACCGATCCAGCCTCGCGTTACGCCGCCAGTCTGAATGATCTGCTCCATTATCTGCCTGGCCACACTGGTTGTAATGGCAAAGCCGATGCCGAGCGATCCGCCGCTACGGGAAACAATTGCAGTGTTGATGCCGATCAGGTTGCCCGCGGTATCTACCAGCGCACCGCCCGAATTCCCTGGATTGATAGCCGCATCGGTCTGGATGAAATTTTCGAAAGTGTTGATGCCCAGGTGTGACCGTCCCAGCGCGCTGACGATACCCATGGTCACCGTCTGTCCAACACCAAAAGGATTACCGATAGCAAGCACGACATCGCCCACCCTGGCATGGTCGGAGTGCCCAAAAGTCATCGTAGGCAGCGCTTCCATATCCACCTTTACGACAGCAAGGTCGGTTTCCGGGTCCGAGCCGATGACGCGCGCTTTTGCCTTTCTACCATCAGCCAGCGCTACCTCGATTTCGTCCGCTGCTTCTATCACATGATGATTGGTAAGAATATAGCCTTCAGGGCTGACAATTACACCGGAGCCAAGACTTGATGCGCGCCGGCTGTGAGGCTCGAAGCGATCACCAAAGAAGCGCCGGAATCTTGGATCTTCCATCAACGGATGAGGGGATACCTTGATCTCCTTGCTTGTAAAAACATTCACCACTGAAGGCATGGCGATTTGAGCGGCCTCGCTAAAACTGTTGAGCTTGGATACCCCCTTGGGCGTCCCATCGGAAGCGGCCTCTTTGATGGTTATCACGGAACCGCGCTGCTGGCTCCATGGCAACAGTTCAGGCCGCAAGGTAGAAACGACAAACAATGCCGCAAGGACTATCGTTGCTGTTTGTGCGAAAATTAACCAGAGTTTGTACATTTTTCAGGGTACAGATTTTGAGATAAAAAATAAATGAGATAAAACCAGGAAATACCGATGCAACTAGATGAGCTCGAAACCTATTTGAACCAACTTCTGGATGTCGCCCGCTTTCGCGATTATTGCCCAAACGGACTGCAAGTGGAAGGCCGAAGTGAAGTGCGCAAGCTAGTCAGCGGTGTAACGGCTTCGTTCAATCTCCTGCAAGCCGCTGTAGCAGCGGGAGCAGACGCGGTGTTGGTACATCACGGTTATTTCTGGCGCGGGGAGGATCAATGCCTGATCGGTATGAAACATCGCCGTGTTGCGCTGCTGATGGCGCACAATATCAGCCTGCTGGCTTATCACTTGCCGCTGGATGCGCACCCGGAATTTGGCAACAACACTCAACTCGCCCGCAGAATGGGTTTCGTCGAAACCGGCCGTTTCGGTGAGCAGAATATCGCTGTGCAAGGTAATCTGTCGTCACGGGTATCAACCCTGCAAGAACTGCGGTTGAATATTGAGCATATCCTGTCTCGAAAACCGCTGGTAATTGGGGACGATGCGAAAATGATACGACGTGTAGCCTGGTGCACGGGTGGCGCCCAGGATTATTTCGATGAAGCCATCCGACTCGGTGTGGATGCGTTTCTCACCGGAGAAATTTCCGAGCGAAATGTGCATGCTGCGCGCGAATCCGGTGTAGCATTTATTGCCGCGGGACATCACGCCACCGAGCGTTACGGTGTACAGGAATTGGGGGAGCTTGTATTCCGGAAATTTGGTGTTTCGCATCAATTCATTGATATCGACAGTCCGGTGTGAAACGACAAAGAATGTTTATCCAGGTCTCCGATAGAAAAGATCAGAAACCTTCAATTCTTTCTCCTTATTGCACAATCATTATCACGTTTGCGATGGTGCGGGTCGCATAAAAACAAAAACGCATGATTTCAAGCCACATTATACGCTCTGAATGCTATACGGGCCTCCCTATCTATAATCCCTGATCATGCGCATCGCCGAATGGTTTGGCCGTCCGATTTCATCGCGCCATTTTCTTGACACCCGGTAGTTCCCGCGTTAGGCTAAATGGTATTCGTCAGGAAAATCTTGGGTTATAATAACGGTCATTATAGGAATCAGGATGGACTCTTTTGTCGGATGGCGGAATAGTCTGGACGGATTAGGTAGTACGGCAGTACAGGTGGCGGCAGCATCAAAAAAACAATTACTACGGATAAGGAGAAGAGAGATGGTTGTCAAGCTTGGGCTGAGGGTAGTTGCGCTGACGTGCGGGGCGCTGCTGGCGGCGTCGGCATGGGCGAACTTTCCCAGCGTCCCCAAA
>JBDSSX010000046.1:0-4567 GCA_039928555.1 Nitrosospira sp.
GGATTTCTGGCGCTTGCGCATTGGCATTGGCCATCCCGGCGACAGAAATGCCGTGGTAAATTATGTATTGCAGCCGCCGCGCAAGGAAGAAGCGCCGCTGATAGACGAGGCGATCCACCGCAGCCTGGAGGTCTGGCCGCTTATCGTGGAAGGCAATTGTCAGGCGGCCATGCTGAAGCTGCATACAAAAACAATCAAGGATGACATGTAGAGAAGGTGTTGCATCTCATTTTCCACCTCTTGCCATTCGTGGCCCGAATTTACCACTATGATTTAATAAATTTATGAGCCTGAAATGCGGTATCGTGGGTCTGCCCAATGTAGGAAAATCCACACTGTTTAATGCGCTGACCAAGGCAGGCATATCGGCGGAAAACTATCCTTTTTGCACCATCGAGCCGAATATCGGCATAGTCGAAGTGCCCGATCAGCGCTTGTCCAAACTCAGCGCGATCGTCAACCCGCAAAAGATCCAGCCTGCCATCGTCGAGTTCGTCGATATCGCCGGTCTTGTGGCAGGTGCGTCCAAGGGTGAAGGGCTGGGCAACAAATTTCTCGCCACCATCCGTGAAACGGATGGCATCATTAACATGGTGCGCTGCTTCGTCAATGATAACGTCGTGCACGTAAGCGGCAACGTAGATCCGATCTCGGATATCGAAACCATACAGACCGAACTTGCCCTGGCCGACCTCTTAACGGTAGAAAAGACGCTGCAACGCGAAACCAAGCTAGCCAAGTCCGGCAACAAGGATGCGATCAAGTTGGTGGCGCTGCTGGAAATGACAAGGGCTCACCTCGATCAGGGCAATCCCGCCAGAAGCCTGGGGCTGGACAAGGAGCAACAGCAACTACTGAAACCGCTATGCCTGCTCACCGCGAAACCCGCCATCTATGTCGCCAACGTTGACGAGAAGGGCTTTACTGGAAATTCGCTGCTGGCGCGTGTGCAGGAATATGCCGCGCGAGAGGGTGCGCCGGTGGTAGCAATCTGCGCAGCCCTGGAAGCGGAAATCGCGGAAATGCCGGATGAGGATAAGCAGGTTTTCCTGGCCGATATAAATCTGGAAGAACCGGGACTCAACCGGTTGGTTCGCGCCGCCTACCAACTACTCGGACTGCAAACCTATTTCACTGCCGGCGTGAAGGAAGTGCGCGCCTGGACCATATCCAAGGGTGATACCGCCCCGCAGGCAGCCGCTGTGATTCATACCGATTTCGAGAAGGGTTTCATCCGCGCAGAGGTCATCGCTTATGACGATTTCATTGCTTGTAAAGGTGAACAAGGTGCAAAGGAGGCCGGCAAGATGCGGCTGGAAGGCAAGGAGTATGTGGTCAAGGATGGTGATGTGATGCACTTCCGTTTTAACGTTTAACCTTATCGAGTGTTGAGAAGTGGTTCCAGCAGACTCAGATACGCTCAACTATAAACGATTTGGTAAGCCCCAAAACTTTCTCCTCCCGCATTGTGCATCCAGGAAAGAGGTTGGCAAATTCTTTTCTCGATAGCAAATTAAGGCCACGCAGTGTTTCATCTATTATTTTTTGGCTTGGCTTTGCTACCAACCCCCATACGCTGAAATACCGTACCAGCCTGCGCTGCACCGAAAATGGAAACCAATGGATAAACAAAGTCAGGATGTGCGGCTCTATCGGAAACCATTTATTTGGAGTCTGGCAGTAGAGTTGTTTGCCCGCATTTAACATTCCCATAGCGAACTGACGCTGTTTTCGATAGTCTCCCACATGCTCTATGACAGAATTGGAAAAAACCAAATCAAAAGCCATGGGATCGAAGGGAATATGCAAGGCATTTCCTGCCACAAATTCGATCTCGGGGTAATCATTTATTGACTCCGGTAGTTCCAGATTCAGAAGAGTAATTTTTGCTGATGGTTTGATATACGACCAGGGGAAGGCCCCGCCACCAATATCAAGAACCCGCGCAGCCGGATCTAAGAGCGAAGGAAACCTTTCAGCTATATCCTTAGCCCTTGCGGGTCTAAAGATACTCATAATAAATTTGTAGATCCGTTTCATTATCCTTCCGTTTAATCCCTCCAACGATTGGGAGTCTAGGTTAAAAATTGCCTGTAAATCTGTTCAATGTCAACTAGCCAAGTGGGCTATATGGCCATTCATTGCTGTATTCCTGACACCATGCGGCGATCAGTTACCATGCATGGCGCACTGATAAGAACCAGTATAAGAACCAGTGTCCATTATGCCCGCTAGCGATCCGTCATTACGGCCAGTTTTCATTCAATTTCGAAGGATTCTGGCAAGACAACCAGGGGAAGCAGGTTTGATGCGTGAACTAACCCGGATGTTTCATAAATTCGCGCGTCCTCGCTGGTCTTTTGTTTCGTATGGAAATTTTGTTCAGTCGGGTGTATGAATAACTACGCCACTCTTTCACAAAATCTCCCTACAAAATACAATCCTGCGCAATCATCACGCGAATTTATGAAACATCTGGGCTAAATTCCTTGATGCGAAGACCGGTAAGAGATAGGATGAACGGAATGTGAAGGGAGGCATAAGAATGTTATACAAGGTATTGATTGCGCCTGTTGCACCTTCGGTGGATGATCGACCCGATTTCAGCGGTGTTCTGGGTGATTACGATATCGAAGCGGGTTCAGAAACCGAGGCTGAAGACTTGGCATTCTCTCGATTCTGCCAGGAGAAGCCCTATCATTCCCTGAACCGCGAGGACTACATAGTAAATGCGCGTCGCTAATTACGCTTTCATTGAATCTTCCAAACTACAGGCAGCAAAGACCTGGTGCTTTTTTTAGATCATGCAACGGGAGGGGCGCATCGACTTAACGTGGCGCGATTGATCGCTGCTCAATGAGCCCGATATTCAGCTTTCTCATGTTCCTTGATGTCAGGAAAATAATATAAGGCCGGTGTTGGCTGCGTTGCTTGTACGATTTCCGTTCTTATTTTCAATCAGAAATCCTAGTCGCTCGTTCATCTATCATAAATCTCCTAGAGGCATGTTCGCCTCAGAGAGGTATTGATGGAAGTTGCTGTTGCGGGCCTTGCACCCATATTATTTTTGATTCGCCATAGCCAAGTCTCGCGTCTTGTAATCTCAATTGCCGCCCATATATCCGGTAAAACCAAGTGGTTGAGGTATAATCCTGTTTCTTAGAAATTCCGCTTTGCTGGAGGTTGTCATGCCGATTTATGAATATCGCTGTGGGTCGTGTGGGTTTGAAAAAGAATATCTGCAGAAAGTGAATGACGCGCCGGTTGCGGCTTGTCCCGCATGCGACAGCAATATTTACACGAAACTTATTTCCGCCGCGGGTTTTCAGTTGAAAGGCAGCGGCTGGTATGCGACCGATTTCAAGAATGGCGCGAAGCCAAAACCCAAGCCCGAAACAGAAGCAGCAACCACAAAAAGCGAGACTGCCAGTACCGCCGCACCTGCCGCCGACACCGCGCGCCCGGCTTGCGCCACTGACTGAACACCTGGCACGGGTATCTCTCAATAATGAAACGTTACTTCATCACCGGACTTTTGATCTGGGTACCTCTCGGAATCACCGCCTGGGCGTTGAACTTCCTGATTGGTACCATGGACCAGTCGCTGCTGCTATTACCGGCCAGGCTTCATCCCGAAGCCCTGGTGGGTGTTCATATCCCCGGTGTCGGCACGGTGCTGACATTGCTGGTGGTATTTGTCACCGGTTTGCTGACAACCAATATCATCGGCCAGCGATTGGTATTGTTCTGGGAAGGCGTGTTGTGGCGCATCCCGGTGGTAAAGTCAATTTATTACGGCGTCAAGCAAGTCAGCGACACGTTATTTTCAAGTCAGGGTGAGGCTTTCCGTAAGGCACTACTGGTGCAATATCCGCGTGAGGGTTCATGGACCATCGCGTTCATGACCGGCTCCCCAGGCGGCGATGTGGTTAATCACCTCAAGGGAGAGTATGTGAGCGTGTATGTGCCGACCACGCCCAATCCCACATCCGGATTTTTCCTGATGATGCCGAAAAGCGATGTAATAGAACTCGATATGAGCGTGGACACGGCGCTCAAATACATTATTTCCATGGGTGTCGTAATACCCAGCAACGGCAGAAAACATCCCGGCCAGTCGCAAGCGGCATTGCTGCATGGCAACAGCGCCGCCAGCTCCGCGGCGAGCGACAAATCCTGATTCCTATTTTTCTCTGATTTTACGACACGTCATGCGTACCAACTACTGCGGTCTCATTGATGCCAAATATCTGAATCAGATAGTCACTCTTTACGGCTGGGTACATCGTCGCCGCGATCACGGTGGCGTTATATTTATTGATATGCGTGACCGGGAAGGTCTGGTGCAAGTGGTGTGCGACCCCGACAATGCAATTGCTTTCCAAAGCGCGGAAAAGATTCGTAATGAATTCGTGCTGAAAATTACCGGCACGGTACGGCATCGTCCCGCCGGTACGGTTAATCCCAATCTCGTGAGCGGTGAAATTGAGGTGTTGGTACAGTCCATCGAGATTCTCAACACTTCGCTGACGCCACCGTTTCTGATGGATGACGAAAACCTGAGTGA
>JBDSSX010000047.1:0-4709 GCA_039928555.1 Nitrosospira sp.
GCGCCGAACAAGGGAGAGTCTTCGAACAGCCGCTTTATCATGGTCTGGATTCCATCGTTTGATAAACATCCGCCAGCGTCAGATATGCCAGATCACTTGCGTAATGCGATCGGCACCACGTCCCGGGTGACAGCGCCGGTATAAAGCTGACGCGGGCGTCCTATCTTGTAATCGGGATCGGAGATCATTTCACTCCACTGCGCAATCCACCCCACTGTGCGCGCCATGGTAAATATGGCGGTGAACATGGATATCGGGATGCCCAACGCCCGCTGCACGATACCGGAGTAAAAATCGACGTTGGGGTAGAGTTTCCGGGAAATGAAATACTCATCCTCAAGCGCTATTTTCTCCAGTTTCAGCGCCAGCTTGAACAAACGGTCGTCATGCAATCCCAGTTCGCTCAATACTTCATGGCAGGTTTCACGCATCAATTTTGCGCGGGGGTCAAAATTCTTGTATACCCGGTGGCCGAAGCCCACCAACCGGAAAGGGTCGTTTTTATCTTTGGCGCGGTCAATATATTCGCCGATGCGTGAATCATCGCCGATTTCTTCCAGCATATTGAGGCAGGCCTCATTCGCTCCGCCATGCGCGGGTCCCCAAAGGCAGGCAATGCCGGCGGAAATACAGGCAAACGGATTCGCGCCGCTGGAACCGGCGAGACGCACGGTGGAAGTAGAGGCATTCTGCTCGTGGTCGGCATGCAAAATCAGAATGCGATCCAGCGCTCGCGCCAATACCGGGTTGGGCTTATATTCCTCGGCGGGCGTGGCGAACATCATGTGCATGAAATTTTCCGCGTAGTTAAGATTATTGCGCGGATAGATGAAAGGCTGGCCGATGTTGTACTTATAGGTCATTGCGGTGATAGTCGGTAGTTTCGCTACCAGGCGAAACGCGGACAACTCGCGGTGCGAGGCATCGGAAATGTCCATCGCATCGTGATAAAACGCTGACAACGCACCGACCACTCCAACCATCACCGCCATGGGATGGGCATCGCGGCGAAAACCGGTGTAGAACCGCGCCAGTTGCTCGTGCACCATCGTGTGCTCGTTGATGGTTTTATCGAATGATGCTTTCTCACTCCTGGTCGGCAATTCTCCATTCATCAACAAATAACATACTTCCATGAAATCGCATCGCTTGGCCAACTGTTCGATCGGGTATCCGCGATAAAGCAGAATGCCCTTGTCGCCATCGATAAAGGTTATTTTTGAACTACTGCTGGCGGTGGAAAGAAAGCCGGGATCATAAGTAAATACGCCGCTCTTGGCGTGCAAGGTACGAATATCCACGACGTCCGGTCCCATACTTCCGGACATGATGGGAAACTCAAGCGGCTGACCGCCATTATCCAGATTGAGAGTCGCTTTACGTTTTAGCTCCATCTTGTTCTCCACTATTTCGTTCTCCTTGCTTAAAACCGCGATGAAATTAAATTGTCTGTAAAAGGCGAAGTACAGGTTGCAGGCTTATATTCTCCGTTTCTTTCCTCAGCGCGATCATTTCCCACAAGTCATTGTCGGGGAGATCCAGTAATGTTTCAAATTGCCGCAACTCTGTTTCATCCAGTCGAGCGTAATGCTCATCCATAAAGCGTTGCAGCACGATGTCAAGTTCCAGCAAGCCTCGCCGGCACCGCCAGCGGGCACGTTCCTGCTCTTTCATCCTAAATCCGGTAGTGGTAGCGAACTCACCCTGAAGGTGAAGATTAACTGGCACAAAAAATCTTTCAGGATCATCGCGCCGAGCTTGATAAATGAGTGAAACGTGAGCGGTCAACCGCCGAATTCAGGATCATACCGTTCTTTTTACCATCATGTCCTTGATCTTGCCAATAGCGCGAGTCGGATTCAACCCCTTGGGGCACACATCCACGCAGTTCATGATGGAGTGGCAGCGGAACAGGCGATACGGATCTTCCAGATTATCCAGCCGCTCGGCGGTGGCCTGGTCGCGGCTGTCAGCGAGGAAGCGATATGCCTGCAACAGTCCCGCCGGACCCACAAATTTATCAGGGTTCCACCAAAATGAAGGGCATGCGGTAGAGCAACACGCGCACAGAATGCATTCATACAGCCCATCCAGTTCCGCTCTTTCTTCGGGCGATTGAAGCCGTTCGGTCTCGGGCGGCGGATCGTTGTTGATGAGATAAGGCTTGATGGAATGGTATTGTTTGAAAAATTGAGTCATGTCCACAATCAGGTCGCGTATCACCGGTAACCCTGGCAGCGGGCGTAATTCCACGGGTTCTCTCAGTCCGGCGACTGGCGTGATACACGCCAGTCCGTTGCGGCCATTGATGTTCATCCCATCCGATCCGCATACTCCTTCCCGGCAGGAGCGGCGCAGGCTCAAGCTGTCATCCACGGACTTGATACGTATCAATGCATCCAGCAGCATCTTGTCGGCTGGTTCCAGCGCAATGTCGTAATCCTGCATGTAAGGCTTTTCGTCCTTGTCAGGATCGTAGCGGTAGATCGAGAACCTCATGACTGATTCCTTAATATATCCATCGTATATCGGCTGGCGGACGTGTTATGGGGGAATACGGGATTCAATTAACCTAAATCCGGCCGTTGACCGCTCATTTGTTAAAGCCCGTAACCATGCCCCTATCCACCCCGCGGATAGCTGCAGTTTGCTAGCCAACTTCACCAGCCTCTACACTGCGGGATGCTACCGGCTTCGCATCCCATATCTGGCTGGCATACTGCATGATGGTACGGTCACTGGAAAATTTACTCATATTAGCAACATTCAGGATCGCCTTGCGTACCCACTCCTCCTGATCCTGGTAAGCGACTTCAACTTTTTTCTGGCAAGCGATATAAGACGCATAATCCGCCAGCAGCAGATATTTATCCCCATGCTCTAACAGCGAATCGACAATAGGCTTAAAGCGATCCGGCTCATCCGGTGAAAAAAATCCCGAGCCGATCATGTCGAGCGCCGCTCGCAATTCCGGGTTGGCGTGGTAGAAATCCCAAGGCTGATAACCATTCGCTTTCGTCTCGGCGACTTCCGCCGCCGTGAGGCCGAATATGAAGATATTGTCCTCTCCGACTTCGCTGCCGATTTCGATATTGGCACCATCCAGGGTTCCAATCGTGAGTGCGCCGTTCAATGCCAGCTTCATGTTCCCCGTGCCGGAAGCCTCCGTACCCGCGGTGGAAATCTGCTCCGAGAGATCCGCTGCTGGAATCATCTCTTCCGCGGCCGATACGTCGTAATTGGGTACGAACACCACTTTTAAATGGTTGGATACCTGTGGGTCATTATTAACGATGTCGGCGATATCATTAATCAGTTTGATGATGAGCTTGGCCTTGACATAACCAGGCGCCGCCTTGCCTCCAAAAATTACGGTGCGCGAAACATACTCCGCGTTCGGGTTATGGCGAATGCGGTTATACAGCGTCACCACGTGCAGTACGTTGAGCAGTTGCCGCTTGTACTCGTGGATCCGTTTGATCTGAACATCGAACAGCGAATCCGCGCTGATATCAATGTTGAGCTTTTGCTTCAGCATGGCAACCAATCGCTCCTTATCCGCGCGCTTCACAGCAGCGAACTCCTTGCGAAAAGAAGCGTCATCGACAAGGGGAATCAATCGTTTCAACTGGCTCAAGTCTTTGACCCAGTCGGAACCGATGCGCGAGGTAATGAGTTCGGCTAAACGCCGGTTGGCCTGGTTCAGCCAGCGGCGTGGCGTGATGCCGTTGGTTATATTGATGATTTTACCGGGAAAAAACTGGTCGAAGTCCGAAAATATGGTCTGCTTCATCAGTTCGGTATGAATTTGCGCGACCCCGTTTACCTTGTGGCTGCCGACGATGGCCAAGTGGGCCATGCGGATTCGTTTTTCTCCCGACTCATCCATGATGGACATACGGCGTAATATCCCGGTATCGCCGGGGTATCGGTGCATCACATCTTTCAAGAACCGGCGGTTGATTTCATAGATGATTTGCAAATGGCGAGGCAGGACATTCTCGAACAGGGCAACCGTCCAGGTTTCGAGCGCCTCCGGCATCAACGTATGGTTGGTATAAGCAAAAGTGCGGGTAGTGATATCCCACGCTTTCTCCCAATCCAGATGGTGTAAATCCACCAGCACACGCATCAGTTCGGGGATGGCGATGGCGGGATGCGTGTCGTTCAACTGGATCGCGACCTTGTCGGGCAGGGCATCGAAATTATTCTGGTATTTGTTGTAGCGATGCAGGATGTCATGCAATGAAGCACACACGAAGAAGTATTGTTGCTTCAGGCGCAGCTCGCGTCCCATTGTGGTCGTGTCGTCGGGGTACAGTACCTTGGACAGATTTTCGGAATCGTTCTTATCCTCCACTGCCTTGACATAATTGCCCTCGTTGAAATAGCGCAATTCGAAATCGCGGGTCGCCTTGGCTGACCAGAGGCGCATGTTGTTGACGGTGTGGGTACCATAGCCTGGAATAGGGGTGTCAAAAGCCATGGCCATTACGTCGTCGGTATCTATCCAGTGATAGTGCGCCACGCCTTGTTCATCCGGGTATTGAACCACACGGCCGTGAAATTTGACCTGATATAACACCTCCGGACGGGGAAATTCCCAGGGGTTGCCATAACGCAACCAGTTATCCGGATGCTCAACTTGCCTGCCATCCTCAATGCGTTGGGCGAACATGCCATACTCGTAACGGATGCCATAGCCGTAG
>JBDSSX010000048.1:0-3178 GCA_039928555.1 Nitrosospira sp.
TGGATCGGGCTGGTGCGCGCGCCCACCACCAGATCGGTACCCGATATCGATTGCGAGAAGCTCTCGCGCGCCTGGGTGCGCAACTGCTCGACGCCCAACAGCAACATGACCGAAAGCGCAATACTGACCGCCATCAACCCCAGCGTTGCGCGCCGGTTCCATGCGCTGGCAAATGCAAGGGAAAACAGTGATTTCAGCCCGGCCCCCCCGCGCTTTGGCGCAGTTCATTCAAGCCGGCGGCGTGGCTGAAATGGGACCTCCAGCATTGATTGCGGTGGAAGACGATAGCGTGGTTAATTTTCATAAAAACGGGCTTCTCGTTTGATCAGATCGTCGATAGTGATGTCCACTGGCAAAAAGCCATCGAATACCGTTCCCAATCGCTTCGTCTTGAAGAATTCCATGTTGGCGGCGTAAGCTCTGGGCGGCAGCGGGAAATACTGGAAACCTCTCACCAGGGCGGATGCATTTTTCATATAGAACGCGACAAACGCCTTGATTTCAGGTTTTTCCGCTGCCTTCATGTTCACATAGATAAAAATGGGGCGGGACAACGGCTGATAGGTTCCATCCTCCACCGTTTCGACAGAGGGAATGACCCCGCCGTTTCTGCCATCATCCACGGCAACCGCGCTGACTTTGTCCTGATTTTTCACATAGTATCCGAAACCAAAGAACCCCAGCGCGTTCTTGTCGTTCGCCACGCCGTGCACCAGTACATTGTCATCCTCGGATGCCGTAAAGTCGCCACGGCTGGATTTCGCCTTGCCGACGATGGCTTGGGTAAAGTAATCGAGCGTGCCGGAATCCGGGCCTGCGGCGTAGAGCTTGAATGTCTCATCAGGCCATGCCGGGTTCACCTGATTCCATTTGATAATCTTACCCTGAGCGGCAGGTTCCCACATTTTTTTCAATTCCGCGACGGTCATGGTTTTACTCCAGGTATTCTTCGGATTCACCACCACTGTTAGCGCATCAAACGCCACCGGCAACTCGACGTATTGCACGCCGGCCTTACTGCAAGCCTTCATCTCCGTTCTTTGAATGGGGCGGGAGGCATTGACGATGTCTATTTCACCGCGGCAGAATTTCTTGAAGCCGCCACCGGTACCGGAGATGCCCACGGTTACTTTAATCGCGTCTTTTTGGGCTGTCTGGAATTTTTTTGCCACCGCCTCGGTGATGGGATACATGGTGCTGGAGCCGTCAATTTTTATAATCGTGTCATTGCCCGCAATACCATCAGCGCTAATCAACGCACCCAGTACAGCGGTCACACCCAGTACTTTAAGATTATGTGATAGTGACATTTTTCTCTCCATTCCGTTGGTTAGGGGTTAGGGGGTTACTGTTTCGCACAATTCATTCAAGTCGACGGTGCGGCTGAAATGCGATCCCAGTCGCTCGTCATGGCTGACGAAGATCAGTGTGACATTCTCATCATCGCAGCGTCCCAGCAGGAGATCAAGAAATTCCGCTTGCCGGCCGGCATCCAGTGAGGAAGTCGGCTCATCGGCGATGATCAGCTCGGGGTGCCCGATCAGCGCCCGAGCGGCCGCCACACGCTGCTGCTGTCCGACTGATAATGCCGTTACCGGTTGTCGTGCCAGCGTCATATCCAGCCCCAATTGACCCAGCAAACGGTCCGCCGACTGTTCGAGCGAGGCGGCTGATTCAAGCGCCTGCCGCCGCCTGCGCTGGGAAAACCGGCAGGGCAGGAGTACGTTTTCGCGCACGGACAAATAAGGCACCAGATTAAACTGCTGGAACAGAAAGCCTACATGATCCACACGGAACCGGTCGCGGGCGCTGGATGTGAGTGCCGTCAAGTCGGTATCGAGCACGCGCAGGTGGCATGGCTGCGGCAGCAGCACACCACCCAGCAAACTCAACAGGGTGCTCTTGCCGCTGCCGCTTGCGCCTTGCAGAAAAACACGTTCTCCGCGCCTTACCAGAAATTGGGGGATGGACAGACGGAAGCCATGCTTGCCGGGCCATTGAAAAACCAGATTCTGAATGTCGATCACAAACGGGCTCATGTCCTAATCCACCCTTCCGGCTACCATTTCAATCGACTGGACTCGGGCGATAGCTTCGCGCTCGACTGCCCCTTGGGGCCCGCTACGGCGGCATCGAGACGCCGCAGACCGGGAAACATCTGGAACAACCGCACGTCGACGCCTCGCAAAGCCTGCGGCTGGACGCACTGGAACTGCCAAGTGGCTTCCAGCTCCGCGTGCATATCCGCTGCGGTGGATGGGGCGGATGGGGCGGTTCCGGATGGTCCACCGTTTTTGCCGGTATTCTTATCAGCGCTTTTGCCGGAATCAGAGGCAGGCGCCAATAAGTCCGGGGAAAGCACGGGGGACGTCAAATCAGCCGATTCCATCCGGCACTGAGCCGCGGGCGTAAAAATGAAAAGGCTATCGGCCTGATTAAATTTCGATGCCATGGCGTTGACGGCTTGACGCTCCTTTTCATTTCTCGGCGCATGCTCGAATCTCAATAGATTGTCCAGCGGGCTATTCAAGTTGACCTGCACCGTCGTGCCGTCGATAGCAATTTCCAGTGCGGCGCGGCCGTGCACATGGGCGCCAGGCTCATGTGCCTGAACGGGCAGGACCGATTCAAATACGATAATCGCGGCAAGCATTGCCTGACCCGGAAAACGCTGTATTCGTCTCATTTTTTTGTCTCTCATTAGCCATTGTAGACTATGATCATTGCAACATTATTGCAATGATCCACCCGCCGGCAATAACTTCCGATGACTTATGGAGGTGGCGGCGATGAATACCGAATAGCGATCAGGTGCCAGCGGCACCATGGGGGAAGACTCTGGTCCGGGTTAATTACGACGCCAGCACGCCTTCTTCAATAAAGGAGATTTCAAACTCCATTACGACGCGTTTGTCCGGCATGACCAGCCGCTCATCTTTGCTTTCATAATCGAGGCGGCTGAGAAGATCCTTGATGATATTGATTCGCGCCAACTGCTTGTCGTCAGCACGGACTATTGTCCATGGAGCTGTAAGATTATGGGTATGCGCGAGCATCTTGTCGCGCGCGAGCCCGTATTCCTTCCATTTCTTGATTGCATAGTCGTCAAGCGCGCTGATCTTCCATTGCGCGAGTGGGTCCTTCTTGCGATCATCCAGCCGTTCCGCCTGTTGCGATT
>JBDSSX010000049.1:0-5355 GCA_039928555.1 Nitrosospira sp.
GCGGTGGCACCATCGGTCACCCCATGGGCATACAGGCCGGCGCGGTTGCCAATAGGGTTGCGCTGGAAGCGATGATACTGGCGCGCAACGAAGGTCGCGACTATTTTAAAGAAGGCCCCGAGATTCTCGAGACAGCCGCCAAGTGGTGCAAGCCGCTCAAACAGGCGCTGGAGACATGGAAGGATATCTCCTTCAATTACGAGTCCACCGACACCGCCGATTTCGTGCCCTCAACCACGGCCAGCGTCTAACCACATCAAGGAGAAATAATCATGATGACCAATTTAGGAAATCGTATCACGCAAGGGCAGTTCTCTTTCCTGCCCCCGCTGACGGATAAGCAAATCTCGGCGCAAATCAAATATGCGTTGAAGAACGGCTGGGCAATAGGTATCGAGTACACGGATGACCCGCATCCGCGTAATACCTATTGGGAAATGTTCGGCAACCCGATGTTTGACTTGAAAGATCCCGCCGGTATCCTGTCGGAGATCAATGACTGCCGCAAAACTTATCCGAATCATTATATCCGGGTAACAGCATTTAACTCGACGCGCGGGGTGGAAAGTCCGACCATGTCGTATATCGTCAACCGTCCGAAAACAGAACCAGGCTTTGGCTTGGTGCGCCAGGAAGTGGAAGGCCGCAGCATTCGTTACACAATTCATTCCTACGCAACCGACAAAGCGGAATCCGAACGGTATTAATGAAAATCCCTCCCCTTCTTTGAAAAGAAGGGGAGGGAGCTGGGCGAAGGTGGATGGGATGATGAATTACGTGTCTCCACCTACCTGTGCCCAATCCTGAATTCGGTGTGTAACCCGTATTACAAATCAAATATAACTAACGCGCGCGTCTAATATCTTATGTACTTCATTGTGGGGATCAAACATGAAAAAACCGTCAAAGGAACTCGCCCCGTCCGATAATGGTTCAATTGATCTGGACGCTGAATTTCGCGCTTCCAACATCAAGGAAGTGCTGGATAAGCTTGATCTTGAATTGATCGGCTTGAAGCCCGTAAAAACCCGCATCCGCGAGACTGCGGCGCTATTGCTCGTCGACCGCGTGCGCAAGAAATTGGATCTGACCGCCGGGGCGCCCAGCCTGCACATGTGCTTTACCGGCAACCCTGGCACCGGCAAAACCACTGTGGCGCTACGGATGTCGGAGATCTTGCACCGCCTGGGTTATGTGCGTGAGGGACATCTTGTTTCCGTCACCCGTGACGATCTGGTGGGCCAGTATATCGGCCATACCGCGCCGAAAACCAAGGAAGTATTGAAAAAAGCAATGGGTGGTGTGCTATTCATTGATGAGGCTTATTATCTTTACAAGCCGGAGAACGAACGTGATTACGGAGCGGAATCGATTGAAATCCTTTTGCAGACAATGGAGAACAATCGTGAAGATCTGGTCGTGATTCTGGCGGGCTATAAAGACCGGATGGACAAATTCTTCCACAGTAATCCCGGTATGCGTTCGCGTATCGCCCATCACATCGACTTCCCCGACTATAGCGCCGATGAATTGCTTGCAATCGCCAGACTCATGCTGGCCGCGCAGAATTATCGCCTCAGTCCCGAGGGCGAAAAAGCATTCGGCGAGTATATCCGGCTACGAATGAAGTTGGAGCATTTTGCCAATGCGCGCTCGATTCGCAACGCCCTTGATCGAGCACGTCTGCGGCAGGCCAATCGCTTGTTCGGAGGAGCAAAGAAAAATCTTTCGCGGACCGACCTGATGACTATCGAAGCCGAGGACATTCGCGCGAGCCGGGTCTTCAAGGAAGGAGCGGTTGATCTGGATGGCGATGAAGGTGCGAACCAGATACCACCAGCCAACTGATTGATCTGATGTAGATTCTTACAGGTGCAGCCTGGATTGGTGGATTCACCTGAGATTCTTCGTACAGGACTTGATCCTGAGATCCAGTCCAACCCAACACTAACTTACCTTGAACCCCCGCAATATCGGCTTTCCCCGGTATACTATTTTCTCTCCGGGCCAGTAGGTGAGGCACCCCACCCGTCTGAAAAAGCCATTGGCTAATTATAACCAACCATTTGCTCCTTTCTGGCACTTCTGGCGATGGCCAAGCTCGCGAATATCACCGTACTCCCGGTTCTGAAAGAACCTTTCGCCGTACGCTACCATTCCCAAATGCTGCACCAGATAAAGGACTTGAGTTGTAGTCTCGCGACAGCATGCGGGGGGCTTATAGTGATAATTCCGCTACTGACGGTATATTCTTCTCTAGCGCTGGGACAATCAGTGCCAGCACCGCCGGTGCGGAGCGGACCCGCCTCAGCCCCGCAGACGGAAATAACCGATTCCGCAAAAGAGTATGATGACCCGGCTCCGGAGCGTCGTATCTTTCCTCGACTGGGACCTCAGCACCTCACGCCGGAGCAGCGGGAAGAAGCGGAGCATCTCAGACAACAGGCCGCCAAATTCGGAACCGACCCCACGGCGATCGTGGGACGGGTACAGTTCACTTCCCAATACATTGATGCCCCAGAAGGAGGGCGAGTCCTCTTTGGCGCGGGCCGTGTCGATCTACCATTCCAGCGAAATTACGTGCTTAGCGTATCAGCGCCGTATGTGAGCACGAGCATTCCAGGTCGTTCGGGTACCATGATCACGCAAGGCTTCGGTGACCTTTCCGTTCTGACTGCATGGCGCGCGTACAACACGCCCGAGTATGCCGTGCTGCTCGGCGTGATAACGACATTACCTATCGCTGAGGATGCGCGATTGGGCCTTGGCAGGTATACGGTCGGCCCGACCATCGCCACAGCACGATTTCTTCCCAGATGGAAATCCTTGCTGATAGGATCAATTACACAACAAATCTCCGTGGGCGGTGATTCTGTGAGAAATCCTGTTAATCTTTCGAGAGCAGTACAATTTGGGCCGAGCAATGGTGGACCATCGCGCAGGCCGCGTGGCAGGTCGATTGGGAACGAAGCACGGCAGGCAGCATGACCCTTGAACTCGAACTCGGCCGGAATGTGGCGGGGAAATTAGGGGTATTCGTACGTCCGGGCGTCGGAATTTTTGGACAAAATCTTCGCGGTGCCTACGACTGGAATATCGAAAGTGGAATTCGTTATATGTTCCCGAGTTTCTAGCCCGGATATTTCATTTCATCCATCCAACCACCGGATTAGGATAATGCGTCCCACTCGCCTGGAAAAACCATCGGCTAATCGCAACGACTGGCAAACCATTCGCGCCTTGCTGCCCTATCTGTGGGAATTTAAAGGCCGGGTAGTGGTGGCACTGGCACTCCTGTTGATGGCCAAGCTCGCCAATGTCGCGGTACCACTGGTTCTGAAAGAAATTGTCGATGCACTCGACCAGCCGCAAACCCTGCTGGTCCTGCCGGTGCTGCTGCTGGCCGGTTACGGTGCCCTGCGCCTGTGCAGTACGCTGTTCGGCGAATTGCGCGATGCGATATTCGCCAAGGTGACACAGCGTGCGATCCGGCGGGTAGCGATCAAGGTGTTTGGCCACCTGCACGCACTGTCCCTGCGCTTTCATCTGGAACGGCAAACCGGTGGCGTATCGCGCGACATCGAGCGCGGGACACGCGGCATTTCCTTTCTGCTTAATTTCATGCTGTTCAACATCCTGCCGACATTGCTCGAAATCGGTTTGGTGGCGGCTATTCTCCTTTCCAGATACGACATCTGGTTCTCGGTGATCATCTTTGTGACGCTTGTCGCCTACATTGCGCTCACGCTGATTGTTACAGAATGGCGTATGATTTTCCGCCGGACCATGAACGATATGGACTCGAAAGCCAATACCCAAGCGATTGATAGCTTGCTGAACTACGAAACGGTCAAATATTTCAGCAATGAGTCCTGGGAAGCGCGGCGCTACGACGAGCACATGCAGAAATGGGAAGCTGCAGCGGTGCGTAACCAGACTTCGCTCGCCGCACTCAACTCCGCGCAAAGCGCCATTATCGCGGTAGGCGTTACCCTGCTATTGTGGCTGGCAGCCGATGGGGTGATCAAAGGCAGCATGACTTTGGGCGACCTGGTACTGATCAATGCTTTCATGCTGCAACTATCCATGCCGTTGCATTTTCTCGGATTTGTCTACCGTGAAATCAAGCATTCGCTGGCGGACATGGAAAAAATGTTCAATTTACTGGCGGAGAATAAGGAAATCAAAGACAAACCGGGCGCAACCAGCCTCATTCCGGGAAATGCGGCGGTTCGCTTCGAGGAGGTGAATTTTAGCTATGAGTCCAATCGCCAGATTCTGTTTAATGTAAGCTTCGACATTCCAGCCGGGAGTAACGTAGCCGTAGTCGGACACAGCGGTTCAGGCAAGTCGACACTGGCGCGACTGCTGTTTCGTTTTTACGATGTCACCAATGGCCGGATTCTGATAAATGGCCAGAACATCAGCCACGTGACACAGCAAAGCCTGCGTAAGGCCGTGGGCATCGTCCCGCAGGACACCGTTCTGTTCAACGACAGCATTTATTACAACATCGCCTACGGACGACCTGATGCAAGCCGCGACGAGGTATTCGAAGCTGCCCGATCGGCACACATTCACGATTTTATCGAAAGCCTGCCGGATAAGTACGAAACCGCGGTAGGCGAACGCGGATTAAAGCTATCCGGCGGGGAAAAGCAACGTGTTGCGATCGCTCGCGCGATTCTGAAAAAACCCGCGATACTGATCTTTGACGAAGCCACCTCGGCACTGGATTCAAACTCGGAAAAAGCCATCCAGGCGGAATTGAAGCGTGTTGCCATCAACCGTACCACACTAACCATTGCTCACCGGCTGTCCACTATTGCTGATGCAGATCAGATCCTGGTTATGAGCAAAGGCAGTATTATCGAGCGTGGCACCCATCGGGAGCTACTTGCGGCAAGCGGCGCCTATGCTCAGATGTGGGAACTCCAGCAGCAGGAAGAACAAACGCGGCAAGGGGTAAACAACATGACGCAAAAACCGGACGCCATACCAACGCCTGGTTAATGCTCAGCCGCCATTCAATCTTAGCGGAATTATCAGCTTCTGGATCGCATCCGGGTCGACCGGCTTTACCAAATGGTGCGCGAACTCCGCATCCCTGATCCCGCCGCGAGAGCTATCAATAGATTGGGCATCCGGGAGGTTGCTTTCCGTAAACGGAAGATTGTTGGGTTCCAAGACATCCGTCCCGGATTTTTTATCGTGAGCATGTGTCATAAAAAAAGAGATGCAGCCGAAAGCTGATGGGCTTGAAAATCCGTGCAGGACGCGTAAACGTATATGTTTGACACCCAGAATTGATTCGTATCACCGGTACATACCTTTCGGACCGATCGGTTTCATGTT
>JBDSSX010000050.1:0-2155 GCA_039928555.1 Nitrosospira sp.
CCGCCTGTGCCTGAAGCTTGTTATTCGCTTCCTGCTCTCGCTGAAGCTGCTCTACTTCGGCGGCTACCCTTGCTTGCTGGTCCTTCAATTCCTTTTCTTTCTGCACCTTCTGTTCTTGCTCTTTCTCCTTTTTCTCTTTTTGCTCTTTTTCTTTTTGCGCTTTCAGTTCTTTTTCTTTTAGTTCTTTTTGATCTTTCTCTACCGGTTGCTTCTTTTCCACAGGCTTAGGTTTCTCGATCTTTTCCTTGAGCGCGATATCCGGCTTGGGGGACGGAGGCGGTGTCTGTGGCTCCGGCGGCGATGGCTTTGCTTCGGACGGCGGCTGGACCGGCTTGGGTACCGGGGGGGGCGGCGATGCTTTGATAACCGGTTGCTCAGGCTGAGGCAGATTACTCCATAAATCCACCATCATGACCTCCGGCGGATAAGTTTTCCAGTTGAGACCGAAAATCATGAACGCGAAAAAAATGATATGCACCAGAACTGCCAGCACGCCTGCCGGCACGCGTCCCGGTTCAATGTGCGAGGAACCTCGCAATGCCATCCCGCTAGTCAAGATTTCGGCCTGGCCAGCAGCCCCACCTTCTTCACCTGCTGCTGTTGCAGAATATCCATCACATTCGTCACTTCTTCGTAACGCACACTTTTATCGGCGGCGATCACCACCGCCTGCTCAGCGTTTTGTGCCTGCTTCCGTTTGATTGCCTCGATCAGCTCGGTCCGGCTGACTTTCTGTTCACCGCCTGACGTGGCGCGGTCGTGCAGTCTCAGGCTACCGTCGGCTTTGATGATCACTTCCAGCGGCGCAACCGGGGGGGCGAGTGATTTGCCAATTTGCGGCAATTCAATCTGGCCAGGGCTGATAAGCGGCGCCGTAATCATGAATATCACGAGCAATACCAGCATTACGTCGATGTACGGCACGACGTTTATCTCATTCATCAGACGGCGTTTGGCGCGGCGCTCAGTCACAATATCTGTCCTTTGAAATCCTTATCCGGTTGCTTGCCGCTGTAACACATTGGACAATTCTTCCATGAAACTCTCGAAACGGGTCGCCAGCCGATCTATGTTGTTAGCATAACGATTATAGGCGATGACAGCGGGAATCGCCGCGAACAAACCCATTGCGGTCGCTATCAACGCTTCCGCAATGCCCGGTGCGACATGAGCAATGGTGGCCTGGGTAACGTTGGATAGCCCTCGGAAAGAATTCATGATTCCCCAGACGGTGCCGAACAGGCCGACGTAAGGGCTTACCGACCCTACCGTCGCCAGAAAGGAAAGATGCGATTCGAGACTGTCCATCTCCCGCTGATATGTGGCCCGCATGGCCCGGCGTGTGCCATCCATCACGGTACTGATATCCATCCCCGGCTGTCGCTTGTGTTTGATAAACTCACGGAACCCCGCCTCAAAAATCCGCTCCATGCTCCCTGCCGTATGGCGCGAACTGGCGGCGCTTTGAAAGAGCGCATTGAGATCGGGGCCTTTCCAGAAAACATTCTCGAATTCATCGCTCTGCCTCATCGCCTGACGGATGACAAACAGCTTGCGGAAGATAAACCACCACGACAAAAATGAAGTCACCAACAATAGCGCCATCACCAGTTGCACCGGCAAGCTGGCGCTGCCGATGAGGTGGAAAAGGGACATATCCTGCGTTACCGATGCGCTCATGAGAGTTTTCCAAGTTTGTGACGCAGCGGCGCAGGCACGCTCACTGGCTTGAGACTGTCGGCGCCCACACATACCGCATGGACAGTTGCACTGGCCAGGGTGACAGCACCACGCAGCACATGCTGGGAGAGTGTTATGCGGCTTCTGCCTAGTTCGGTAGGCTGCACGGCCACCTGTAACAAATCGTCCAGCAAAGCTGGTTTGAAGTATTCAATATTGAGCGAACGTATCATGAAAATTACCTTATGAGTCTGAATCAATGAATGAATATCAAATCCCAGTTCCCGCAACCATTCGTAGCGGGCGCGCTCCATGAAATCAAGATAAGTTGAATGATAAACCACTCCGCCCGCATCGGTGTCCTGATAATAGACCCGGACTGGCAGGGTGAAAATAGTCTGGTCCGAATTAACCATCAAGTCGTGAGTTTCTGCCGTTGTTCTCATATTTTCAAAAGAATTGCGAATCTGAATTT
>JBDSSX010000051.1:0-4101 GCA_039928555.1 Nitrosospira sp.
CCGACTATGGCGGCGTGGCCAATAAAATGCCGGTATTTGCCGCGTTCTTCATGCTGTTCGGCATGGCTAATGCGGGATTACCCGGGACCAGCGGTTTTGTCGGCGAATTCATTGTTATCATGGCCGCCGTCAAGGTGAATTTCTGGTATGGATTCCTCGCCGCCACCACACTTATTACCGGTGCGGCCTATACGCTCTGGATGTACAAGCGAGTCGTGTTTGGTGCGGTGGCGAGTCCCGGTGTGGAAGAACTGAAGGATATTAACGGACGTGAGATTCTGATATTTACGGTGTTGGCGGTGGCAGTACTGGGCATGGGCCTTTACCCGCTACCATTCACGGAAGTCATGCATACCACGGTGGATGATTTGCTGGCGCATGTCGCTCGCAGCAAACTATAGTACAAATGAGATTGGCACTCGCCCGTTCAACTACCGGATTTAGTATAAATGAATTTTATGCAGCCTGATATCGCACCCGCCTACCCGGAGATATTTCTTCTGGTAATGGTATGCGTGGTGTTGTTGGCCGATCTCGCATGGGGTGAGAAAAAACCCTATGTTGCTTATTTCCTGTCGCAAATCGCGTTACTCGGGTGCGCGCTGATTACCTTTGGCACTTCCGCGCCTGTCGTCGTTTATACGTTCTCCGGCATGTTCGTGGATGACGCCATGGCCGATATACTGAAGATGCTGGTGTATATCACCGTATCGACGGTGCTCGTGTATTCACGTGCCTATATTTCTGTACGCGGCATGCTTAGCGGAGAATTCTTCAGTTTGGCGCTATTTGCCACGCTCGGCATGATGGTGATGATTTCCGCCAGCCATTTCCTGACGCTCTACCTGGGACTGGAGCTCCTGTCGTTATCGCTTTACGCCTTGGTGGCATTGCGACGGGATTCGGCGGCGGCAACCGAGGCGGCAATAAAGTTTTTCGTGCTCGGGGCGCTGGCTTCCGGTTTCCTGTTATATGGCATGTCCATGGTATACGGAGCAACGGGTTCGCTTAACATTGCGCGCGTAACGGAAGTGATTCAAAGCGGCGCGATTAATCATGCGGTACTGGTGGTGGGGCTCGTATTCATCGTTGCCGGCATCAGTTTCAAGTTGAGCGCGGCGCCGTTTCACATGTGGGCGCCGGATGTTTATCAGGGAGCGCCCACAGCCGTGGTACTGTTTATTGGTGCGGCTCCGAAACTAGCGGCGTTCGGTTTCGTCATGCGCCTGCTGGTGGAAGGCATGGGGGCAATGGTGGCGGATTGGCAGGGAATGCTCGTCATTCTGGCGGTGATGTCCATGATGATCGGCAATCTCGCCGCTATCGCCCAAACCAATATCAAGCGCATGCTGGCCTATTCCACCATCTCGCACATGGGTTTCATGCTACTAGGTTTTATCGCCGCCGATGAGAACGGCTACAGTTCATCCATGTTCTACGTTGTGGTATACGTGTTGATGACGCTGGGCACATTCGGCATGATCATGCTGCTGTCGCGCGAGGGGTTCGAGGCCGATAAGCTCGACGATTTCAAGGGACTCAACCGGCGCAACCCGTGGTACGCGTTTATTACGCTGTTGCTGATGTTCTCGATGGCCGGTATTCCGCCCACCGTGGGTATTTATGCCAAGCTGTCGGTGCTGCAGGCGGTATTGAGTGCCGGATACATATGGCTGGCAGTGGTGGCGGTATTATTCTCGTTGATCGGCGCGTTTTATTACCTGCGTATCGTTAAGCTGATGTATTTCGATGAGCCGGAAACCGATGCGCCTATACTGCCGGAGAGTGACATCAAGCTATTGATCAGCGCGAATGGCCTGGCGATACTCGCATTCGGCTTTTCCCCTCAGGCGCTGATGGCGTTGTGTGCCTACGCTATTCAGCAATCCATATAGCGTAGCATCCCGCGGTTGCGTCCAGGCAACCTTCTGCCCGGTTGGTCGAGGTAAAGTAGATGGCGCGTCTTTGGATATCACACTCGCAGGCTGCTGGGGGTTCAACAAGCGCCAATAAAAGAGCGGAGCAATTAAACCGTGGTCTGTCCCTAATTCTGTTCTAATTCTGGGTGAATTCGTCCAGCAAACGTGAACCGTATTCGGTGATCTTTCTCGCGCGTTTGCTCCTGCGACAACCAACATTTCGATTATTACCCAGCCAAAAATGGCAGTCGCTCACAACCATCAATCCTTATATCAAGAGCCTATTGTGTGCCTGAATTTTGTGGGGATAGCTCAGAGTCTGACCCTATTGACTCATACTATTGACTCATAAAAAACATGGCAAAACTCTTTGTCAGAATAATAACTCAATGGAGATTGATTGGCTTAGGTGTAGCGATCGCGCTATCAGCGGGAACGGTGAAATGTGAGGAGGGCAAGCCCATATTTCGGCTTGATCCACCAGTTTTTTTATCAGCAGGAACGGTGGGTGAGGTGGGCAAGCTCCCAGGCATAGAAAAAGATATTGAGTTGGTTAATCTTTTGTACACCAAAGTATTAGACCCAGAGCACGAGATCTCCTTGGCGTTCCCCGGATATATCGGAGGACAGTATGGAGGTCGGGAGTCAACATACCTTACGTTTACTCGTCTTACAAAGCCCGGACCTTGTAAAGATGCATGGCTGGCTATTAGGGACAAAGAGGGCAAAGGCTGTTGGATGGCAGATCCGGAACGTTGGGGTTGGATAACGTTAATTTTTAGAGAGCGAAAAGTTCTCATTGATCACCTCAGGTTTACGGATTTCAAATCTATTAGGGAAGATGACCAAAACGGGCACAACCCATTGGAAGGAGGGGCCATGCTTAGGGCAGAGAAAGCTGCCTATGCAGAATTGAACCCCGCTGAATCTTCAGAGCTTGAAATTGCTATCGAAAAAGCGAAAGTTAGTTACAGGAATAACCCTTACATAATGCAAAGGAGAGAGTCGAAAGATGAAATGAAGGCTATGGCTGATAAGATGCCACGTTTTGTGGGCGGCAGGTATGGTGGGTACCCTGAAGTAGTGTTGACCTTCCAGATATCCCACGGAGGATATCCGTGTAGCCCTGAGTCCACTTGGGAAGTTCAGCAAAACGGAGTGAAGGTCGGTTGTTGGAATAAGACGCCCAGACTGCGCTCCGTATTAGTTGATGGTGATATAAATATTCATCTCTACGAACTTCATCCCGACGGATACATGGTAACGAAGAGATACGCCCACCGGTACAGCGATTTCGAACGTTTTGAATAGTCAGAATTCATCATTGGCGGTAAGCGCTTTGACCCGGAGGAGGAGCGACGAGCAAATGACGTTGTTCGCTCAATTATCCGTACGCTCAAACAACGTATTCAAGCATGAATAGATCAGAAAAATCCAAAGGCAATTCGGAAGGGAGATCACTACCTCGCCATATTGGATAAACAACTCTCAGTCTGCGACAGAATAGAGGAAATGATTGATAAGCTATGTCGACCGTTTTCCAGATAGGCGCTACCCATAACCAATGGCGCGAAATGCGCGCCCAGGGATCAGTAGCAGGTTGAGCGTCTGCTTCGGAGGAAGCGGTTTGTCGGGTTCGTGTCGTTTCCCGCCCCCGGCTTGTGGCTTCAGACGAGATCGCCATCCACATAGAACCACTGCCCCGCCTCGCGCACGAATCGGCTGATTTCATGCAAACGATGCGCGCGGCTGCCCACCTTATAGCGTGCCACAAATTCCACCACCGCATGATCCGGCTCTGGCTGTTCATGGCGTCTCACTTCCAGACCCAGCCATTTACGGCGCGGTTCACTTTCCAGTTCAAGTGAAGCGGGGCGTGTGCTGCGATGCCAGGTCGCCAGCAGATAATCTTCACGGCCGAGAGTGTATGCGGTGTAGCGCGAACGCATCAATGCTTCCGCAGTGGGCGCGGCTTCGCTGCCATCCAGATAGCGGCCGCAGCAGTTGGCATATTTTTCGTTGCTGCCTTGGATTCCCGGCGGTTTCGCCGTTAACCTCGCACCGCCGCAGGGGCACGGCATCACTTTCGTATCCGTATAAACCTCAAAACCCGGTTAAATGCTTTCAGTTATATTTTTTCCAATAGCCATACATGGACACACGAGCCCATGGGGATAACTGT
>JBDSSX010000052.1:0-7443 GCA_039928555.1 Nitrosospira sp.
TGGGCCGGGCCGCCACCAGATCGTTGCCCACCGCCTGCGTTGCATCGGGGAGCCACGGCAGTTCCGCTTCCAGCAATTTGTACATTGCACCCAGCTGTATGTGCACGCTGTTCACCCATCCGGCAACGTCGTCCTGCGTAATGGGCTCGCTGCCGAATGCACCGGCGGCGCCGGGAGGACCGGCAGCATCGGGAAGCGCGAGCGCCTGATGAAATTCCGCCGTGCGCAGGCCCAGGGTCCTGATCAGATCCATGTAGGCGGCATGGCGCGCATCCGGCGGGTGCTCCGGCCGTGCCAGACACTCGTCCAGGAAGCGCTCCAGATAGTCCAGCGTATAAGCCCAGGCATTGCCCTGGTTCTCCCCGTAGCGCTCCAGGATCGCAAGCGTGGAGCGCTGGCCCTCGCCATCCGAGTATTCCACCGTGCCCGCCAGTTGGGTTATGTGGGTAAACTTCGCCGTCTCCGTGAGAAATCGCGACACTTCCAGCTCCGGGTGTACGCCCGCGAGCAGCCAACGGTAGTTCTTCAACACCAGGTGATCGCCGAGGTTCACCACCAGGCGCCCGCGCTCGGATACGGTGCGCGTTACCGTTGCCGTACTCGCGGGATACGTGAAACCGGGGAAGGCGCGAGTTGCCTGGAACTGCAATTGCCCACCGCCAAACGCAACGGTCGAGCCGCACTCCATGTTCGATACCACCGCATGGCAGAAAGCATCGTCCCAGAACGCGTCGAACAGGATTCCTATGCGCGCGCGCCGCCGCACCTTGGCCAGCGTGACATGCAGCAGCGCACTGATACGGCTTTCGTCTTCGTCCTCCCACGCCAGCCCTAGCGGGATCGCGTAGCGATGCAATTCACCACCAGTGAGCGTTAATACCGCGGTTGCCAGGAGCCAACTACCGGATTCCGTGGACCACTCACACATTTCGCCAAGCTCGAATTTCTCCACTGCCGCATCTTTGTCCAGGAACCATGGCTGAGAACGGAAGTAACGGGGAATGATCTGCCGTTCCAGTTGGTCCCGCGCGCGGCGCACCATCAGCTGGTTCACGCCCTCACGGTCCTCAGTACGCCCAAAAAGGGTGTGCCATCCCAAGTCTACCAGTATCAGTACAGGCAGATCCGGTGGTACCGGGCGCTCTTCGTGCCAGGCCGGTGCCTCCACATCCGTGGCCAGACGGAATGCATAGAACCCATGGCCGCTCAAGGTGAGCAGATACGGCAACTGCCCGACCGGGGGAAACTTGCTGCGGCCCATCAATTCCACCGGCACCCGGCCCTTGAAAGGGCTCAAATCCAGTTCCACCGCCTGTGGCGCGCGTGACAGATTGGCCACGCACAGGATTATTTCATCCTCGTACTCGCGCAGATAGGCAAGTATCTTGCGATTGCCCGGCCGCAGAAAACTGAGCGTGCCACGGCCGAACGCGCGTTGCGCCTTGCGCATGGCAATCAACCGCCGCATCCAGTTGAGCAGCGACGATGCATTGCGTTGTTGCGACTCCACATTCACCGCGCCGAAGCCATAGACAGGATCAACGATGGGCGGTAGAAACACACGCTCAGGGTCGGCGGTGGAAAAGCCGCCGTTGAGTCCCCCGCGCCACTGCATGGGCGTGCGGACACCATTGCGGTCGCCAAGCAGGAAGTTGTCACCCATGCCGATTTCGTCGCCGTAATAGAGGATCGGCGAGCCCGGCATGGTCATGAGCAGCAGATTCATCAGCTCGATGCGGTGCCGGTCGTTCTCCAGCAGCGGCGCGAGCCGGCGGCAGATGCCCAGATTGAGGCGCGCGTCAGGGTCAATCGCGTAGGTCTGGTTGAGATAGTCCCGTTCGCGATCGGTGACCATTTCCAGGGTCAGTTCGTCGTGATTGCGCAGGAACACCGCCCACTGGCAATTGTCCGGGATGTCCGGCGTCTGCTCCATGATTTCCACGACCGGATGCCGGTCTTCCTGCGCGATGGCCATGTACATGCGCGGCATGAGGGGGAAATGGAAGGCCATGTGGCATTCGTCGCCGCCGCCAAAATACTCACGCACGTCTTCCGGCCATTGATTCGCCTCCGCCAGGAACATGCGGTTGCGGTAGTGTTCATCCAGTTCGGCGCGCATGCGTCTGATCACCGCGTGGGTCTCCGGCAGGTTCTCATTACTGGTGCCTTCGCGCTCGCACAGATAGGGCATCGCATCCAGGCGCATGCCATCCACCCCGACGTCGAGCCAGAACCTCATCACATGCATGATCGCCTTGAATACGTGCGGATTGGCAAAATTCAGGTCCGGCTGGTGCGAGAAGAAGCGGTGCCAGTAATAAGCCTGGGCTTCCTCGTCCCACGTCCAGTTGGATTTCTCCGTGTCGCTGAAGATGATGCGGGTTCCGCTGTATCTGGAATCGGTATCGCTCCAGACATAGAAGTCCCGCTTGCTTGAACCCGGCGGCGAACGCCGCGCCGCCTGGAACCAGGGATGCTGATCGGACGTGTGGTTGATGACCAGCTCGGTAATCACGCGCAAGCCGCGGTGATGCGCCTCGTCGATGAACTTGTGAAAGTCCGCCATCTCGCCAACGGCGGGATGGACGTTATGATAGTCGGCGATATCGTAGCCGTCGTCGCGCCCCGGCGACGGATAGAACGGCAGCAGCCAGAGCGTATTCACGCCCAGTTCCTGCAGATAGTCGAGCTTGGAGATCAGGCCCGGGAAATCTCCGATGCCATCATCGTTGCTGTCAAAGAACGTCTTGACGTGCAACTCATAGATGATGGCGTCCTTGTACCACAGCGGATCGTCTTCTTGTTCCATGGTGGGCTTTGTTTCTGTACCAGGATGCCCGAGTGTATCCCACCCGTGCTGTAAAGGCGATGGTAGGCTATTTGCCCGCTCCGCACCATTGGTTCAGGTTTATCGAAACAGGAGCGATGTGCAATGAAGTGCTTTGGCCAAACTTACCCATGGCACACCGTCTTCCTCATTGCAGAAAATGTGAGGTAGCGTAAGGAGATTTTCCATGAATGGCGTGATTATTAACCCCATGTTAGCTGCATGTGGCCAATACATGGGTGGAAAATTATCGAGTTAGCGGGCAGCCAATAAGGAAGAATGGCGGGCTTACGCTGGGAGGAAGGAGTCCATTTCATTGATCTACCCGATATCTGAGGCCAAGCCCATCGCCAGCCCCCATTTCACGACCCATGCCGCCGGAAAACCGGCAAGGGAAACACTTCGAATACCGAAATGGAATAATCCAGAAACAGCTCGATTTTTTGCTTGAGACCGGCGGACATTGTTATTTGTCTGGAGCGGAGATCTTCCGGGTCTATGTGCTCGATAAGCAAGCCATGATCGATTGCAATCTGAATATATTTGATGGCGGTTCGCTGACTGATGCTGGGCATAAGCCGATACAGGTCGGATTTGTAAAAGATATCGCGAGGGGTTTCGTTTAGGCGCAGCCACATCCGGGTAAAAAGGTCGTAGTAGTTCAAGTCATGGAATAACTTGTCTCCCAGAACATCCATCCAGTACTGATCCGTACTGTTAAGCAGTTGAATAAATTGGCGGCGCTTTGCGTTCGTGTGTCTGTCAGGCTTACTCATTTTTTCTTCATCCATCATCTTGAACTTTGCGGAGCTGCGATTACTAATGCCGTGATTATATCTTTTTTACGTGTAATTTTACATGTATAATTGTGAAACTCCCGGCGGACGTGCGCAGGGCTTTTGCGAACGATCTCTGGAAGCAACCTTTGGACATCATTTCGAGGCATTTTCGGGCAGGCGTCGCAGCTACGAAAAGAGGCTGAAATACTATGATTAACCGCATCGAGAAAATCTGGTTTCGCTATCAAGGCAGCCTGCTTCCGTCCGTTTCCGCGCTGCTTTACTGCCAGTTGGCTTATTTCGGCGGGGCCGGGCTTATTTTGTCTCTGAACCCGGTGCTGATGGCGGCCGGCACGCTCGCGATGGCGCATGGCATGGTGATCGCTGCGTATTTGATTCATGACTGCGGGCACAATGCCTTGTTCAAGTCGCCGCATCATAATACGTTGATGGGGGAGGCGTTAAATTGGCTTACTGGCGGATGCTATGGCGCTTATGGAGATTTGCGCACGATCCATATGCATCATCACGTCGATAACGCGGATGTAACGGCATTCGACTTCAGGGGCTATCTCGCAAGGCATCCGGTTCAACGCAAAATTGTGGAGATGCTGGAGTGGCTGTATGTGCCCGCTGTGGAGTTGATCATGCATAGCGCGCTTATCCTGGCTCCATTCATCTTCAAGGAAAAGAAGGATCAACGGCCTCAGGTAATTAAAATAATGGTGATCCGGTTTAGTGTACTTCTGGCGCTGTTCGTCTATTCACTGATGGCCTATCTGTGCTATCTGCTGGCCTACGTCATCCTGTTGACCGTGTTGCGCTTCATGGATGCGTTCCAGCACAACTATGGCATCGTTCTGGCCCTTCCCGGCAATGTGGAGATGAAGCATAGGGGCGACCGAGACTATGAGGAATCCCATACGTTCAGTAATCTGATTTCGATGAGACATCCATGGCTCAATCTTCTTACGCTCAACTTTGGCTATCATAACGCTCATCACGTCAGGCCGACCACGCCCTGGCACGCACTGCCAGCGTTGCATCAGACGCTGTATGGGAACGATGCATCCGTTGTCATTTCGTTCCGGAATCAGTTATCGAGTTTTCACAAGGGCAGGGTGGCGCGCGTGTTCGGCGACGATAGCGAGATGCAAGGGGACCGGTTTGCGCAACGCCTTCAGAATGGCTCGGCGGTGGGTATTGACGGCATATCTTTCCTGACTCCGTTCTAACCGCTGCATAAGTCTTCGCTTTGACAGCAGCGGTGTACTCGCAGGGTTGCGGGTTGCGGTAAAATGGGCGTTCATCGCGTTGCACTCCCCGGCATCGTAGATTAAGCTACGATTTCTACCACCCTTGCGATGCGCGTTGTGATTTACAACGATGCACTCCGTGGAGGACTTGTTATGAATAAAGGTGTTTGCGTAGTTGCCGGCGTGGGTCCCGGTAACGGCGCCGCAATTGCAAGGCAATTTGCGGCCAATGGCTCCCGGGTGGCGCTTTGCGCGCGCAACCAACAGAAATTGAATGATATTGCGGCGACTATCGAAGGTTCCAGGCCGTTTAGGTATGATGTCCGGGACCCGGAAGCCGCACCCGGAGTCTTCGCTCAAATCCGGCAAGAACTGGGTCCGATCGACGTTCTCGTGTACAACGCGGGGGCGGGCGCCTTTGCCAATATTGACGACGCCACGCTGGAGGATTTTCAGGCGGCGTGGGAAGTTAATTGCAGGGGGCTGTTTCTCGCGGTAAAGGCGATACTCCCCGATATGCGTGCCGCGGGAAGCGGCAATATCATCGTCATCGGTGCGACCGCATCCATCAAGGGCGGAGCCAATTTTGTTCCCTTTGCATCCGCAAAGGCTGGTCAACGGGGACTCGTCCAGTCTCTGGCAAGGCATCTCTGGCCCGAGAAAATCCATGTTGCCTATGTAATACTCGACGGGATCGTGAATTTGAAGCGAACCCGGCAACTGATGCCTGATAAGCCGGACGACTTCTTTATGGAGCCGTCCCGGATTGCGGAGTCCGTCTACTTCCTCACGCAGCAGAACGAACAAGCCTGGACGTTTGAACTCGACCTTCGGCCTTACGCGGAGAAATGGTAAGTATTGCAACACGATATCCGGTGGTGTTCACGACACGCCACCATTGGTTTGGGCAGGATTCCGGGTCAAGCCCGGAATGACGAAATTCGTAGTATTTTCGCGACATGGTTGAACAGGAGAGGATCGTATGAAACTGGAATCGCTGGCATTGCACCACGGATACAAATCCGAAGCGACGACGAGAGCCGCGGCGGTTCCCATTTATCAGACAACGTCCTATACGTTCGATAATACGCAGCATGGCGCTGATCTATTTGATTTAAAGGTGCCCGGAAATATTTATACACGTATCATGAATCCCACTAATGCGGTGCTGGAACAGCGCATCGCGGAGATGGAAGGCGGTGTCGGTGCGCTGGCCGTGGCCTCGGGCATGACGGCAATCACCTATGCGATTCAGTGTATCGCCAGTACCGGTGACAATATTGTAAGTACCAGTCAACTTTATGGGGGTACTTACAACTTGTTTGCGCACACGTTCCCGCGACAAGGTATCGCATCGCGCATGATGTCGTACGATGACTATGCGGGTATTGAGCGGAATATCGACAACAATACCCGGGCGGTTTTTTGTGAATCCATCGGTAATCCCGCGGGAAATATCGTCGATATCGAAAAACTGGCGGACATTGCCCATAAGCATGGGGTGCCCCTCATTGTTGACAGTACGGTTTCCACCCCCTATCTTTGCCCGCCTTTCAAGTTTGGCGCGGATATTGTGGTGCACTCGCTGACCAAATATATTGGGGGTCATGGTACGACGGTGGGGGGAATGATCGTTGATTCAGGGAAATTTGATTGGGTAAAGCACAAAGCGCGCTTCCCGTTGCTGGATGAAGCCGATCCTTCGTATCACGGTGTGGTGTATACGGAAGCATTCGAGAATGCCGCCTTTATCGGCCGCTGCCGGGTCGTGCCGCTGCGTAATACCGGCGCGGCTTTATCGCCGCATAGCGCGTTCCTGATACTGCAGGGCCTGGAAACACTGGGTTTGAGGATGGAGCGGCACTGTGAGAATGCGCTGAAAGTCGCACAGTATCTGGAAAACCATCCCAAGGTGGAACGGGTTAATTATGCGGGATTGCCCGGCAGCAAATATCATGACCTGTGTAATAAGCTAAGCAAGGGAAAAGCCTCGGGGATACTGAGCTTCGAGATCAGGGGCGGAGCGGCCTCGGGCGGCCGGTTTATCGATGCGTTGAAGATGATCCTGCGTCTGGTCAATATTGGCGACGCCAAATCACTCGCCTGTCATCCCGCGTCAACCACCCATAGGCAATTGAGCCCCGATGAATTGAAGGCTTCAGGGGTGTCCGAGAGCCTTGTCAGAATATCGGTCGGTATAGAGCATATTGACGATATCATTGAAGATATCACTCAGGCGCTTGATGTGGTTGTTTGAGTGTACCCGATGATGGGTTGCGCGTTGCTCCACCCATCCTGCCAAAAGCAGCCGGTTAGAGTCATGATCGTGATTGTGCCTAAAAGTTGGCGACGACCGTCAAACGATAAATGCGCGGCGCGCCCGGCAGTATGTTGTTATTGTTGTGAGCGGACGCAACATATTCGATATCGGCGATATTTTCAATATTCGCCTGGACGCGCAAGGTCTTGTTGAGCCGCACAAACATCGCGGAATCCAGTCGCGTGAAGCCCGGCAATAGCACGGTATTGTCGAGCGCTGCGTACATGCTGCTGCGATGAATCACCCCAAGCCCTAAACCCA
>JBDSSX010000053.1:0-5453 GCA_039928555.1 Nitrosospira sp.
TCCAGTTCAACCCTGTTCAATTCGGCAGGTGCGTATCTTTCCATGTAATGAAGAATACGCTCTTTGCCGCCGGTAATGGCCAGCAACTCTCCATAAAGCTCGACATCCCACTTCCAGTCAAGACCGAGTTCTTCAAACGCGGCATTGAAAGCGAGGCGATGGCCATCCCGCTCGGTATCAGCCAGCGTGCCATCAACGTCAAACAATACCGCGCCAAGGGGGTTATCTCTATTTCTATATGAGTTCATTTGTAATATTCCTATCCACCCGCACGGGCTCGTAATCATCACTGTGAACCATAAAACCCGGGACGCAACTCGCACGTTGCAAACGATCCGCAATTGCCATCCAGGCGTGGTCATCGGGGGGCGCTTCTATCAATAGGCGGTCGAAGCGCTCCGTATCAAATCGGCGCAAAGTCGCATACAACAAACTGCCATAGACTTCAGGTTCTCGAGGCATGGAATATCTGAGAATGTTTTTACCTTCCAGCGAGTTGCTTCGGTCCTGAGTTGACCACTCCATTATTACCACACGCGATCCTTTCGCCTCCAATTCGAGAGCGCGCCGCCGCAAAGATTCCGTGGACCAGAGCTCCAGTGGTGTTACCGGGGCATAGTGGGAAGCAAGGGAGCCCGGCACGCGCACAGCGCGATCCGTCTTCTCGGGCACGATAACCTTACCACCCAGCACCTTCGCCAGCGCTTCCAGCGGAATACCGCCAGGCCGTAATACGATGGCGGCGTGATCGTTAAAGCCGATAATGGTACTTTCCAGACCAACCTTGCACGCCCCACCATCCAGAACCATGTCCACAGCGTCGCCCAACTCCTCGCGTACATGGGCTGCCGTGGTGGGACTCAACCGCCCAAAACGATTGGCTGAAGGCGCGGCAAGGGCTCCTTCCGGTCCCAGCGCGTTCAACAAGGCAAGCGCAACGGGATGATCCGGCACCCGAAGTCCAACCGTATCCTGGCCCCCCGTTACATTTTCAGGCACGTGACGGCTGCGTGGCAATATCAACGTCAGGGGTCCGGGCCAGAAGTGTTCAGCCAGTTGCCTAGCCTGCTCCGGGATCTCTTGCGCCCAGTAGTGCAATCGGGATATATCGGCAAAATGAACGATCAGCGGATGATCCGCAGGCCTTTTTTTGATTTCGAATACCCGTCGCACCGCGGAAAAATTGGAGATATCCGCCCCAAGTCCGTAAACCGTTTCCGTCGGAAAGGCCACTACCCCCCCGGCCTTTAGCAGAGCGGCAGCGGCAACAATCTGGTCATGGTCGTTGGGCGTCATCTACGGATCATCCGTGCCGACAGGACTGCGTGATCGGAAATTTTTGACCAGGGACGGCCCTGATGCACCTGCGCGTTTTGCACGTGGAAACCACGCACATAGATGCGATCGAGGCGAAACAACGGCAAAATGGAGGGAAAGCTGCGAGCGGCTCTCCCTCCCATCAATTCGAAAGCCTCGCGCAGGTGAAGCCGTTTAACCAGAATGCGGCTCGCCATCTCACGCCAATCGTTGAAGTCCCCAGCGATGACTAGCGGCGCATGTTGCGGCACCAGTTGCTCAATATGCTGTTCCAGCGCTTGTAATTGTTTTGATTGCCCGCGCTTGAACAGCCCCAGGTGTACACATATGCAGTGCAGATTTTCCGGCCAGCCAGGAATACCGATTTCGCAATGAAGCATGCCACGGCTCTCGAAACGATGTGCGGAAACATCCATGTTGTCCCAACGCACAATCGGGTAGCGGCTTAAAATCGCGTTGCCGTGATGCCCTTCATCGTATACCGCGTTTTTTCCATAGGCAAAATCGGACCAGACCGAATCAGCCAGAAACTCATGCTGCGGGCCGCGTGGCCAGTTCTCGAACCGGGCCGCATGCCCGGTATGCTGGCCGACCACTTCCTGCAGAAAGATGATATCGGCGTCGAGAGCCCGCAAATTATCGCGCAGCTGGTGCACCATCATGTGGCGTTTGAAATGCGAAAAACCTTTATGAATATTATAGGTGGCGATATGCAGCTTATCGGGCATATGATGAACGGCAGGCTTAGCCTGGAAGATTACCCGGAAGTTTAGTATCGGTATCGCGCGGAAACGCCCGTTTCCGGTCAACCATCGAAAAATGGTGCCTTTTCATTACTATGAAGCCTCCAGCATCCGCTCCAATGCAAGCTTCGCAAGTGTCGCCTCGGCCATCGGTACTTTGATCTGATTCACCACTTTACCCGCCACAAGATTTTCCAGCGTCCAGGCCAGATGCTGCGGGTCAATACGGGCCATGGTCGAGCACATGCATATCGTCGGTGCCATGAACTGCACTATTTTTCCTTCGGGCTTGAATTCCTCGGCGATGCGGCCAACCAGATTCAACTCCGTACCGACTAGCCAGCGGGTTCCTTTTTCCGCTTCGCGGATGGTATTAATGATGTACTCGGTAGAACCGACGTAATCGGAATTCTTGCATACCTCAAAACTGCATTCCGGGTGTGAAATCACCTTTCCATCCGGATATTGGTTGCGGAAGCGCAGTATGTGCTGAGGTTGAAACATCTGGTGTACGGAACAATGTCCCTTCCATAACAAAATCCTGGCTTTCCTGATTTGTTCCGGAGTCAACCCACCCATCGGCTCATCAAAATCCCATACCGGCATTTCATCCAGCGGAATTCCCAGCTTGTGACCGCTCCACCGTCCCAGATGCTGATCCGGGAAAAACAGCACCTTCTCGCGCCGGGAAAAAGACCATTGCAAAATCTTGACAGCGTTGCTGGAGGTACAAACGATACCGCCATGCTCACCACAGAAGGCTTTTAGGTCGGCGGCGGAATTGATATACGTCACAGGCGTGATTGTCTCGTCAGGCTCAAGCACTTCCGCCAGCTCGCGCCATGCCCGTTCGACCTTGGAAAGATTGGCCATATCGGCCATTGAACAGCCGGCGGCCAGATCTGGCAGGATAGCGATCTGCTCCGGCTTGGACAAAATGTCGGCTACCTCAGCCATGAAATGCACGCCGCAGAACACCAGATAATCCGCATCCGTCGCGGCGGCAAGGCGTGAAAGCTTCAGGGAATCACCGGTGAGATCGGCATGTTTGTAAACATCCGCCCGCTGATAATGGTGCGCAAGTATGACTGACCGTTTTCCCAGCGCGGCTTTGGCCTCAATGATACGTTGCTCGCAGTCATCATCCTGCAAAGTATCATAACGTTCAAATGCTATGGCTTCTGCTTGCATGGCTACTCCCAGTTATTACTCTGCCTGTCGGAAAATACATCGAACTCTATAAGACCAGCATACTGGATATCGGTTCTATCAGATCCCTGCTTTCCCCTCCCCACTCCTACCCTCTCCCGCCTCTCCGATCCACAGCCACCTTCCGTATCGCCTCCGCGTTACTGGGAGAAAAAACCTTCTCCACCGCTTCTCGCCAGGGAAGCCAGACATAATTCAAATGCTCTCGTGCAGCCACCAAGATGGGAACGGGGCCTGGCAATAACAAGGCAAAAACGTGCTCGGTATTGCGCGTCACCCCCGGCGCGTAGCGCCGGCGCCATTCCTCATAAATTTCGTATTCGTTCTGGATGTTCCAGTCGCTCAACTGGTAATGGGTTGCGTCCAGCCCCGTTTCTTCCGCCACTTCCCGCACCGCTGTTTGCAAGAGTGTCTCATCCTGATTCCGGCTGCCCGTCACCGACTGCCAATACCCTGGATGATCAGCCCGCTCCAACAGGAGTATTTGCATATCGGGCGTATGAATCACTACCAGAACGGAAATCGGGACCTTATACATTTTCACCCCGGAAGCAGAGATTCAAGAAGTACTCCGGCTCGCGGATAGCTGCTATTGTCCGGGTTCCACAGCTTAATCTTTAACCCTTAACTCCTAACCTTTTGGTGCTTCCACGTGCCGTAACTTGATGTGCAGTTCCCGCAACTGCTTTTCACCCACCCCGCTGGGTGCGCGGGTCAGCAGGCATTGGGCGCGTTGTGTCTTGGGAAAGGCTATCACATCACGGATTGATTCTTCACCCGCCATTATGGTAACAACACGGTCCAGACCGAATGCGATGCCCCCATGAGGCGGCGCGCCATATTGCAGCGCTTCCAGCAAAAAACCGAATTTTTCATGCGCCTCTTCGGGCCCGATATTCAAGGCACGAAACACTTTTGACTGCACTTCCTGGCGATGAATACGCACTGAGCCGCCGCCAATCTCCGATCCGTTCAGCACCATGTCGTATGCTTTGGATAATGCTTTTCCGGGATCGGTTTCCAGCAAGTCCTCATGACCATCGGCGGGCGAAGTAAAAGGATGGTGCAAGGCTTTCCAGCGATTCTCTTCGTCATCATGTTCGAACATGGGAAAATCGACTACCCATAAGGGCTTCCATCCGGGTTCCACAAGTCCTTGGTCATGCCCGGCCTTGGCACGCAGCGCACCCAGCGCCTCATTCACCACTTGGGCCTTGTCCGCACCAAAGAATATGAGATCTCCATCTTTTGCATCCGTGCGCTCCAGGATGACTTTTACCACCGCCTCCGGCAGGAATTTCAGTATCGGCGATTGCAAGCCTTCAAGGCCTTTTTCCAGCGCATTAACTTTTATATAAGCCAGCCCTTTCGCACCGTATATCGCCACAAAACTGGTGTAGTCGTCTATTTCCTTGCGCGACAATTCCCCACCGGCTGGCACCCTCAGTGCCGCTACACGCCCACCCGGTTTTTGTGCCGCCTCGCGAAAGACTTTGAATTCCACATCCTTCATTATGTCAGTGAGTTCAGTCAGAACCAGCGGCACGCGCATATCGGGCTTGTCGGAGCCGTAACGGAACATGGCTTCGGCGTATGTCAAGCGTGGAAAAGGGCTTGGAAGATCGACATTCATTACGCTTTTGAACAAACCACAAATCATCTCTTCCATCACCGCCATGATTTGAGTTTCATTCAGGAAAGATGTCTCGATATCGATCTGGGTGAATTCAGGCTGGCGATCCGCGCGCAAATCTTCGTCACGAAAACATTTGGTAATCTGATAATAGCGGTCGAACCCCGCGACCATCAGTAATTGTTTGAACAACTGTGGCGACTGCGGCAGCGCAAAAAAATGCCCGATATTGACGCGTGACGGCACAAGATAATCGCGCGCACCCTCCGGCGTCGATTTTGTCAGCATCGGCGTTTCGACATCGATAAAGCCATGCTGGTCGAGAAATACGCGAACCGCCATCGCCACCTTGTAGCGCAAACGCAAGTTGGCCTGCATCTGCGGACGCCGCAGATCGAGATAGCGGTGTTCCAGACGCACAGCTTCACTCAGGTTTTCGTCATCCATCAGAAACGGTGGCGTCAGCGAAGTGTTGAGAATCTCGATGGACTGTACCAACACCTCAATTTCACCGCTCACGAGATTGGGATTAACCGTACCGGCGGGACGAT
>JBDSSX010000054.1:0-4086 GCA_039928555.1 Nitrosospira sp.
CGCGCCGGACTGGCCGATCCCAACCGGCCCTATGGTTCTTTTTTATTTCTTGGACCAACTGGCGTGGGCAAAACGGAGTTATGCAAGGCGCTGGCCGGTTTTCTATTTGATGCCGAAGATCACCTTATCCGCATCGATATGTCGGAGTTTATGGAAAAGCATTCGGTTGCCCGATTGATCGGGGCGCCGCCTGGTTATGTGGGTTATGAGGAGGGGGGCTACCTTACCGAAGCGGTGCGCAGAAAACCTTATTCGGTGATTCTGCTGGATGAGGTCGAAAAGGCGCATCCCGATGTATTCAATGTCCTGCTGCAGGTGCTTGATGACGGGCGCATGACCGATGGCCAGGGGCGCACCGTGGATTTTAAGAATACGGTCGTTGTCATGACTTCCAATCTTGGTTCGCAAATGATCCAGCAAATGGCGGGCGATGATTATCAGGTTATCAAGCTGGCGGTGATGGGTGAGGTAAAAGCTTATTTTCGTCCTGAATTCATCAATCGTATCGATGAGGTGGTGGTATTCCACGCGCTGGATGAGAAGCACATCCAATCGATAGCACGGATACAGTTGCAATACCTCGAATCGCGGCTGGCAAAGCTCCAGATGAATCTGAACGTATCGGATGCCGCGCTGATGGAGCTTTCCCAGGCTGGTTTCGACCCGGTTTTTGGTGCGCGCCCGCTGAAGCGCGCGATTCAGGCGCAAATCGAAAACCCATTGGCAAAAGAAATACTTGAAGGTCGCTTTGGCGCCAAGGACACCATCACCGTGGATTGCAGAAACGGAGCGATGGTTTTCTCGAAGGCATGATTCAGCGGCGGCGGTTCCGGGGAGTGTGATAATCCCGGCATCGTCCGATAACGGTGCGCGGCATGATATTGCGAATATTCTTGGTAGCTGCGAGATTCAGGTAAAATGTCGCTTTTTTACCGGATGGATTGTCATGCGTAGTGTGGTAATGAGAGGCAGTCTGGTTGCTATCGTTACGCCCATGCACGAAGACGGCGGGCTGGATCTGGAGCGTTTTCGCACGCTGATCGATTTCCATGTGGGGGAGGGAACCGACGGCATCGTGGTGGTCGGCACTACCGGTGAGTCTCCAACAGTCGATTTCGATGAGCATCGACTGCTCATTAGCACCGCAGTAGAGCGCGCTGCGGGGCGCATGCCGGTGATCGCCGGTACGGGTGCAAATTCCACACGGGAAGCCATTGATCTGTCAGTCTACGCAAAAGATGCTGGCGCGGACGCGAGTTTGTCTGTGGTTCCTTATTATAATAAGCCAACTCAAGAAGGGTTATATCAGCATTTCCGCGCGGTGGCGGAAGCAGTGGATATTCCGCAGATTCTGTACAATGTACCTGGCAGGACGGTGGCGGATCTGGCCAATGATACAGTGCTGCGGCTCGCCGAGATTCCCAATATTATCGGCATTAAGGACGCGACCGGTGATATGGGGCGTGGTTTCGACCTGTTGTGCAGGGTACCGCAGGATTTTTCGGTTTATAGCGGCGACGATGCAAGTGCCCTGGCATTGCTGTTGCTGGGTAGTCACGGTGTAATTTCGGTCACTGCCAACGTTGCGCCAAAGCTGATGCATGAAATGTGCATTGCGGCATTCGCGGGGGATTTGGCCGCAGCCCGTGCCGCCAATGCGAAGCTGTTGAGGCTGCACCAGGATTTGTTTGTCGAGGCCAACCCGATCCCGGTAAAGTGGGCAGTCGCGCAAATGGGATTGATAGGCTTCGGTCTGCGCTTGCCTTTGACGGCACTGTCGGACCAATATCATCAAATTGTCAGAGAAGCGATGGATCAGGCTGGGATAGCCATATAAATGGGCAGGCGGAATTTGCGATCCAGAGGAGTTGAGTGTTACACATAAGATGGCGGATAGCGGTTGCGCTATGCCTGGCGGCAATGATGGCAGGCTGCCATCTGCTGCCGGAAGCTAAAAAAATTAATTACAAGTCGGCGGGCAAACTTCCGCCGCTGGAAGTGCCGCCTGATTTGACCGCGCCCGGTACGGATGAACGTTATGTTGTTCCTGATATCAATCCGTCGGGAAGCGCGACTTTTTCCGCTTATAACAAAGAGCGCAACAAGCATCCTGATGGCGGTGGCGGCACTTCTGTTTTACCCGCCGCTCCGGATGAAGCCGTTGTGCGCATGGAACGTTCCGGTACTCAGCGCTGGCTGGTGGTAAAGGGGGAACCGGAAGCGATATGGCCGATCGTAAAAGAGTTCTGGCAAGAATTAGGTTTTATCATCAAGGTGGAAATGCCGCAAGCCGGCGTAATGGAAACCGATTGGGCGGAAAATCGCGCCAAGATTCCAGAGGATCTCATTCGTAACGCCCTCTCCAAAATTCTGGATACTTTATATTCGACCGCAGAGCGCGACAAGTTTCGTACTCGCCTGGAACGGGGGGAAGGGGGCGCCACCGAGATTTACATCAGTCATCGGGGCATGGACGAAGTCATGGAGGGTAATGTTCGCACGGTGTGGCAGCCCCGTCCTCCCGATCCCGAGCTGGAAGCCGAAATGCTTGCCCGTCTGATGATGCGTTTTGGTGTTGAGGAGGAGCGTGCCAGAACAGTACTGGCCAATTCCGGCACTACCCAGGAGCGCGCGCGTATCGACCGTGAGAAGGGCGGGATACTCACTCTGAATGAGCCATTCGACCGTTCCTGGCGCCGCGTTGGATTGGCGCTTGACCGTATTGGCTTTACTGTCGAGGATCGTGATCGTTCCCAGGGTATTTACTTCGTGCGCTATATTAACCCTGATGCGGATAATCGCACCGCAGGCGGTGGTCTTCTCTCGAAGCTTTTCTTCTGGCGCGACGACGCAACCGACAAGCCGGACCAATACCGCATTCAGCTTAGCGAGGCGGAAGCAGGTAGCGAAGTCAAGGTGCTTAACAAAGACGGTGAGCCGGAGCAATCCAGCACTGCGGGCCGGATACTGAACTTGCTCTATGAGCAGTTGAAGTGATATTTATCACATTTCATTCCGTATGCTCTGTAAACAGGAACGGATGCATCTCCTGCGAAAGAGAATCCTCTTTCCAAAAAAATCGAACATGAAAGCCCTTTTCTTCCTTCGTCATTATAACGACATTGATCATGTCACTCCGGTGATCTACAAGTGGGTTGATTCGGGTCACACGTGCGATATTGTGCTCATAGGCAACTCGCGGTTTCGCACTGACTACCGTATTGAATTTTTGCGGAAGCTCACTGGCGTGCGCCTGAGCTATATTGGCGACCTGTTGCCGCCGGTTGAGTTTGGGCGGTGGTTTCTGCAAACGCTGATACTGATTCGCAGCCTGCGCCGCCCATTCATCGCGCCGATCATGGCGGCGCTGGCCAAGTTATATGATGCCGGACGGCGGGCGCCGGTGTGGCACAGCACTGCCCAACGCCTGTTGAAGCGAAGTTTCGGCGGCACCTACGAAGGCGCGGCTGAAGGCGTGGTGGTATTCGACTGGATCGAAAGAAACTCTTCCATCTGCGTGGAATGGGTCGAGATAGTACTTTCGACAGCCCGCGCCATGGGGCTTGGCACCGTATCGCTGCCGCATGGGGACAGCCCGCATGCCAGCCAACTGATCCGGCGCCGGGAACTGCGCCTGCAACCCGATACCACCTTTGCCAATGCGGGGATATTCGACAAAGTGGTGGTACCAAACGAACTCTGCTCCGTGCGTTTTCGCCCCTTCATGGACAACCAGAAGCTTGCCGTCCTGGGCTCGCCGCGCTACTGCGACGAATGGCTCGCCAAGCTGGCCACCCTGATGCCGCCCTCGCCGCTGACCCGTTCCGGCAGCCGCCTCAAAGTCGTCATATTCCTGAGAAAGAGCAACTTCTCCACCTTCTGGGAAGAAGTGGGTGAGGTGGTGCGCATCGTTGCCGGCTTTCCGGGAGTGGAGCTGATCATCAAGCCGCATACCCGCGGCGGCTGGCAGCAGCCCCTGACCAGGGATGCTGCCCTGCGGCGTCTGCCGAACGTAAGCGTGGCAGGCGATATCCACTCCATCCACCTCATGAACTGGGCGGACGTCATCATCGACCTGGCCACCTC
>JBDSSX010000055.1:0-3785 GCA_039928555.1 Nitrosospira sp.
TAAAACCCCCCTAAAGGTTCGTCGAAGACCACGACGTTGATAGGTCGGGTGTGGAAGCGCAGTAATGTGTTAAGCTAACCGATACTAATTGACCGTGAGGCTTGATCCTATAACCTTAAGCAAGGCATGAAATGTAAAGAATAAAGAATCAGTTCATGCATTTTCATGTCGTGTAAGTTGTTTTGCCGATACAAACTAATCCAGATTTACTTCTTCCAGATCACTGGCTTGCGATAGAAGCCTAAGACTTATAATCATGGTTTCCGTCGTTTGTCATTAAAAGTTACGCTTGGCGGTCATAGCGCTTTGGACCCACCCCTTCCCATCCCGAACAGGGCCGTGAAACGAAGTCGCGCCGATGATAGTGTGCATTCGCATGCGAAAGTAGGTCACTGCCAGGCACCTATAATAAAAAAGCCTCAACTCTTACGAGTTGGGGCTTTTTTTATGCATAAGCGCACGAATGAATCAAATCGGAGACACGTAATTAGGTATGGCGAACTATATTTAATCTAAATCCACCCCGTAGCGAACTCACCACAAAGGTGAAGATCAGTAGTGTAAAAAGTCTTTGTGGGTTACGGTGTTAAACAGAGAATGGGTGCTCAACCGCCGGATTTAGGTTCAATGCACCTGATTGGGGAACAGATCAAAACGAGAGGGCTTAATAAAAACCTGATCGCCTCGCACCAACTGCAATTCGCGAAAGCGCTCTTTTGTGATTTCGACCTGGATCAGTTCCTGTCCTTCGCTGTCGTCGCGAGTCAATTCAAGACGGACCACCGGGCCAACCGAAAGAATATGAAACACGTGCGCCGCAAGCGCCCCGCCATCCTGAATTACCCGGTCGACATGAATATCGTGAGGGCGCACATAGGCAACGGCGGGTAGCTCCTCTGCTTCGGCATGCTCAGGCGCGTCGACTTCAAGTTCGCCTATTCGGGCGCGTCCATGGTGCAACCGCCCATGGAACAGATTCACCTTGCCGAGAAACTCATAGACGAAGGGACTCGCGGGCTGCTCATACACTTCATCCGGCGTGCCGATTTGCTCAATGCGGCCTTCATTCATCACCACTACGCGGTCTGCCACCTCCAGCGCCTCTTCCTGATCATGGGTAACGAACACGCTGGTGATATGCATTTCGTCATGAAGCCTGCGCAACCAGGAACGCAGCTCTTTGCGCACCTTGGCATCAAGGGCCCCAAAGGGTTCGTCCAGTAGTAACACCTTTGGTTCCACCGCCAGCGCCCGCGCCAGGGCAACGCGCTGACGCTGGCCCCCAGAGAGTTGATGTGGATGCCGGTCAGCCAACCAGTCCAGTTGTACCAGCTTAAGTAAATTGTGTACGCGGTCGCGAATCTCCGCGTCCCCGGGACGTATACTCTTTGCACGTACACGCAATCCAAATGCGACATTCTCGAAAATCGTCATATTGCGGAACAGCGCGTAGTGCTGGAATACAAAACCCACCTGCCGATCGCGCACATGTTGCTTGGTCGTGTCCTCACCCTGAAACAATACCTGACCAGTATCCGCTACCTCAAGCCCTGCGATCACGCGCAGCAGCGTGGTTTTCCCGGAGCCCGAGGGGCCAAGCAATGCCAGCAATTCACCCGAATACACATCCAGGCTGACATCTCGCAGCGCGGCGAAAGTTCCAAATTGTTTGGAAAGACCGCGTATTTCAATGCTCATTGGCATTCTCCTAATGCTGCTCATTTCTGGATTCAACGAATGTTTTTAGCGCGAGCGTCACCAATGCAAGCAATGCCAGAAGCGACGCTACGGCAAATGCAGCCGCGAAATTATATTCGTTATAAAGGATTTCGACGTGAAGCGGCAGGGTGTTGGTACTGCCGCGGATATGGCCAGAAACTACCGATACCGCGCCAAATTCGCCCATCGCCCGCGCATTGCAAAGAATGGTACCGTACAACAGACCCCACTTAATGTTCGGAAGTGTGACGCGGAAAAAGATCTGCCAGCCGTTTGCGCCCAGCACCACCGCAGCCTCTTCCTCCTCGGTACCCTGCGCCTGCATCAGCGGAATCAGCTCACGGGCGATAAATGGAACCGTCACAAAAACCGTGGCCAGCACAATGCCGGGTACCGCGAATATGATCTTGATATCATTCTCCGCCAGCCACGGTCCAAGCCAACCCTGCAAGCCGAAGATGAGCACGTAAATCAACCCTGAAACAACGGGAGATACCGAGAATGGCAAATCAATCAGGGTGATTAGCAGACTCTTGCCGCGGAACTCGAATTTGGCAACAGCCCAAGCCGCGGCTACGCCGAATATCAGATTGATCGGTACAGCGATCGCCGCGACAGTCAGGGTAAGCTTGATTGCCGACAGCGCATCGGGTTCGGTGATGGCCGCAAGGTAGACATCCGTGCCCTTCTTCAGCGCTTCGTAAAAAACAGAGATCAGGGGTATAAAGAGGAACAGCGTCAAAAACGCGAGCGCCAGTCCGATCAAAGTTCTACGCACCCAGACGGGCTCATCGGTGGCTGCCCTGCGGCGTATTCCGGCGGGTACCTGAAGAGCGACAGTGGTCATTGATAGATTCTCATGTGGCGACGCTCTGGCGGCGGCTCCACCATTGCAATAGATTGATGATCAGCAGCATTACAAATGAAATTACCAGCATGACCACCGCCAGGGCTGTAGCGCCCGCGTAATCGTACTGCTCAAGCTTGGTGATGATCAGAAGTGGCGTAATCTCGGAAACCATGGGCATATTGCCGGCAATGAAAATAACCGACCCGTACTCGCCGATTGCGCGTGCAAACGCCAGCGCAAAACCCGTCATCAATGCCGGAAAAAGCGTGGGAAAAATCACCCGCGAGAAGGTTTGGAACCGGTTCGCGCCCAGCGTTGCCGCGGCTTCCTCCAGTTCCGATTCGATGTCTTCGAGCACCGGCTGAACCGTGCGCACCACAAACGGCAGGCCGATAAAGGTCAGCGCAATAAAAATGCCGATTGGCGTGAAAGCGATCCTGATGCCGAACGGCTCGAAAAATTGACCAATCCAGCCATTACCGGCATAAAGCGCGGTCAGCGCAATGCCAGCCACCGCTGTTGGCAGCGCAAATGGAAGGTCCACCAGCGCGTCCACCAATTTCTTGCCCGGAAAGCGATAGCGTACCAGTACCCATGCAACCAGAAGGCCGAATACGGCATTAACCAGTGCGGCCGCAAATGAAGCACCGAAGGTCAACCGGTAGGAAGCCACTACACGTGGCGTCGTCACCGCCGTCCAGAATTCCGGCCATGTGAGCGCGGACGTACGGATAAATACCGCCGACAGCGGAATAAGCACGATAAGGCTCAGATAAAGCAGGGTAAACCCGAGCGCCAGATTAAAGCCCGGCAAAACGCTATGTTGCTTGAACGTACTCAACTTAAAGCTCCTGTCGATCCAGTTTTACCATCATGCGCCTCTCACTCGCGTGCCCTATGGCCCCCACCCGCCACGGCACGTGGCCTGCTTGCTTCAATCATACGGGCCGGTTCCCCGAGGAAACGGCCCTGCAATAAATTAGTACCTGCGCGAATCGCGGCCGCCATCTGCTGGCTGGTTTCGATGTCCCGCACCAGCAGAGCGGCTCCGAAGCGATGAACTGTTTCCAGCAGTGGATCTGAGCCGGTATGTTGCAACAGGGCAGAGGCTTCCTGCCGGACGATATCCGGATACAGGCTTCCCAGTTCCGCCATCCAGTTGTCGCTTGCACCGCTGTGATTTGCCGCGATCCGATAGCCGCGTGAACGATAGTTG
>JBDSSX010000056.1:0-4612 GCA_039928555.1 Nitrosospira sp.
GGCTGAAGCAGCCGTAGCGCACTCCGACGCGGAAAGCGCCAAAATCCAGCTTGCTGCCAGAACAGAAGAAGCGGACAAGAGTCAGCGAAGTGCTGAGGTGTCGAAACAACAGGCACAAGATGCGGAAATGCGTGCCGCGCAACTCCAATCACAACTCAACGAACTGAATGCACAGCAGACGGATCGCGGCGTGGTCGTTACACTTGGGGATGTACTTTTCGACACGAACAAAGCTCAGCTCAAATCGGGCGGCGTTCGCGCGGTGCAGAAACTCGCCGATGTTCTTAAACAGAATCCACAGCGCAAGATTTTTGTTGAAGGATTTACTGATAGCAGAGGCAGTGACAGCTACAATCAGAATCTTTCCGAACGGCGCGCTAATGCGGTACGCGATACACTGCTGGGCATGGGTATCAGTGGGGACCGTATTGCTACGCGAGGCTACGGGAAAAATTTTCCGGTGGCTAGCAATGACAGCGACACGGGCCAGCAATTGAATCGGCGCGTGGAGATAGTCATTTCTGATGAGAGCGGGAATATCAGATCACGCTAAAGGCTCTTGCAAGGTGGTGAGGCGTTGCCCCCTTATTCCGTTTCTGAATGGTCAGCCGAGTTTCAGCTTTATATGGATACGAAACGATGCGCTGCCCCTGTGGCAGCGCAGAGGAAATGGGGAAAGTGGTTTTATGTGGATGGCGATATCGTCTGAGGCCAGAGGCTGGAAGCGACTAAGCTACCAGCGGTCGAGGGATAAGCTCTGATGCAGAGTAATCAGTCTCCCGAAGCGCTACAAATGCCAGCTCGCGAGTCATTGACGTAAACGTAATGCACGATAAAGTTGTCGTGCCTCTTCTTCCTTGAGTGTGTCGTTGATTTCACGCATGACACTTTTCATGTCGACCGGATTCTCAATACGCTCGAAGTACCCAGTTAAAATACTCTTCGGGTGTAGCTGGCTGCTTTGGTAGAGCGACCATATTTCCATGCCATAGTCGGTAGTCAGCAACTCGGGTGCAAAGCGGCCAAAGTAAGTGGCCAGGTTCGCGACGTCCCGCAGTAGCATGTTGCGGGCTTGGTTGTTGGCGGCCGCATCGATGGCTTGGGGAAGGTCGATGACGACGGGTCCTGTGCTGTCGACCAGCACATTGTATTCGGACAAATCGCCGTGGACGATCCCGGCGCAGAGCATACGCACCACCTGCGTGATTAATGTACGGTGGTATTCACGGGATAGCTCTGCAGTGAGCACCAGATCGTTGAGCCGTGGTGCGGCATTACCCTCGTTGTCGGTCACCAGTTCCATCAGCAGCACGCCCTCATGGAAATTATACGGCTTGGGTACGCGCACACCTGCGGCGGCGAGACGGTACAAGGCATCCACCTCGGCATTTTGCCAAGCTTCTTCCTGCGCCTTGCGTCCATAGCTGGTGCCTTTTTCCATGGCTCGTGCACGACGACTGTTTTTTACTTTGCGGCCTTCGGTGTAATCCACGCTCTGGCGGAAACTGCGTTTGTTGGCCTCTTTGTAAACTTTCGCGCAGCGTATCTCTTCTCCACAGCGCACCACGTACACTGTGGCTTCCTTGCCACTCATCAGCTGACGGATAACCTCGTCGACAAGGCCGTCCTGGACCAGCGGTTCAATTCTTTTCGGGGTTTTCATCGGGTAGTGCTGCGCTTATATTTTTGGGTTCATCCTGAAAATAACTCATATCACGGAATATAAGAAATAAACGGAAAAAGGTGGAAGCCTGAATTGAGCACGCTTTTCGGCACTTAGTCAGACTTGTCGCGCGCGCCAATGGCACGGTTGCATTGAGTAATCGTGTTACCGTTTTCGGAGCGGAGCTAATAGAGATGAAAGTCCATAATGATCCAAGTCTTGGATCGCGCTATGATGTTTTGAGGCGACCAGACTGAATGACGCAACTTTTGCCATAAAGGGATATTCAGCACAGGCTGAGTAGAAATATGGCCAAGCCAAATTGCGTAGATATTTTATGCTATATAACGCGGCACCTGACTAATCCGAATGATAAAGCCGGGGTATGAACTTGCGGCATCCACCAGCCAGCTCAGTCGTCGAGTTCCACATCCACCTCGGGTTTGACGCCTGAACGGATCGCCGCTTCAGTCAGCGATGGCAGGCAAAGCTCGATGAAGCGGTAGGCGTACCCGCGCATATAGTGGCCGCGCCTGACAGAGATATTTGTGGTATTTTTCTGGAACAGATGTGAACTGTCGAGCAGGTGGAGCCGCGTATCCCGCGCCGGGTTGAATGCCATTGAGGCAACGATACCCACTCCCAGCCCGAGTTCGACGTAGGTCTTGATGACGTCGGCATCCAGCGCCGACATCGCGATATCGAGTACGATCCCCGCCTTTGCGAAGGACTCATCAATTCCCGACCGTCCGGTAAAACCTTCGTGATAAGTGATGACCGGAAATTCGGCAATCGCCTCGAGCGTTAGCGGATGCACCGATTCCAGCGGATGACCGGGCGGCACAATGACCGCGTGATGCCAAGAGTAATAGGGAAAAGACGCCAGTTCCACAACACTCTCCAGCGCTTCGGTGGCGATGCCGATATCCGCGACGCCATCGAGCAGCATCGATACAATCTCACCAGGACTGGACTGATGCAGAATGAGGTGGACGTTGGGAAATGCCTTCTTGAAGTGTGTCACCACGGAGGGCAATGCATACCGCGCTTGTGTATGCGTGGTCGCGATAGTCAGACGTCCCTGATCCTTATTGCTGAACTGTTCGGCCAGGCGCTTGACGTTTTTTGCGTCAAGCAGGATGCGCTCGACGATCTCCACCAGTTCCTTGCCGGGATCGGTCAATCCGAGCAGCCGTTTGCCCTTGCGTACGAACAGTTCGATGCCTAATTCATCTTCCAGATCTTTTATGTGCTTGCTGACGCCGGACTGCGATGTAAACAGGGCATTTGCCGCCTCGGTGAGGTTGTAGTTCTGCCGGACCGTTTCGTGGATGATGCGTAGCTGCTGAAAATTCATGGGGCCTATAAACTCATATTATCTGGGATTATTTTTGTGCCTGGATGCTCAAATGTACGAATAAAGGAAGCCTGCCCCCAAGCCATTTGACATGGGCAGGCTTCATCCACTTTTGCTGAATACCCGCTATTCAATAATTGTAGCGACCACCTTGCAGACGGTGCAGTGCCGCGACCAGCGTATCGACATCCGCATAGGTATTGTACAGCGCCAATGACGGACGTACTGTGCTTTCATAGCCAAAACGCCGCAGGATAGGCTGCGCGCAGTGATGACCGGCGCGCACCGCAATACCTTCCCGGTTCAGGGCTCCGCCGACCTCTTCGGTGGCAAATCCCTTCAGCACAAACGACAATACTCCCGCCTTGTCCGGCGCGGTACCGATAAGCCGCAGACCGGGGACGGTATTGAGACCCCGTGTTGCATAGGCCATCAGGTCGTGCTCGTAACGGTTTATGTTGTCGATGCCAACCCGCTCCACATAGTCGATCGCGGCGCCCAGCCCCACCGCGTCGGCGATATTGCCGGTGCCAGCTTCGAAACGCGCGGGCGCGGCATTGTATGCCGTCTTCTCAAAGGTGACATCCTGGATCATATTGCCGCCGCCTTGCCAGGGAGGGGAGTTATTGAGCAACTCGGCTTTGCCGAACAAGGCGCCGATGCCTGTGGGACCGAACACCTTGTGACCGGAGAAAACAAACCAATCGCAATCGAGTTGTTGCACATCCATCCGCATATGCGAGACCGACTGCGCGCCATCCACCAGCACGCGAGCACCCACGCGGTGCGCCATTTCAATCATCTGGCGCGCCGGGGTGATCGTACCCAGCGCATTGGAGACGTGCGAGAAGGATACCAGTTTGGTACGCGAGCCGAGCAGCTTCTGATATTCGTCGAGCAATATCTGGCCATCGTCGTCCACCGGCGCTACGCGCAGTTTCGCACCCTTTTCGTTGCACAGCTGCTGCCAGGGCACGATATTGGCATGGTGTTCCAGCCAGGTGATGACGACCTCGTCCCCTTCGTTGACATTTTGCCGGCCCCAGCTCTGCGCAACAAGATTGATCGCCTCGGTCGTGCCCCTGAGGAAAATGATTTCATCGGCGGACGGGGCATTGAGAAAGCGGCGTACCTTCTCGCGCGACTCCTCGTAAGCATCGGTGGCGCGTGCCGCCAGTTCGTGCGCCGCGCGGTGGATGTTGGAATTTTCGTGCTGGTAGAAGTACGTGAGACGGTCGATGACAGATTGCGGTTTCTGCGTGGTGGCGGCATTGTCCAGCCAGATCAGCGGGCGGCCATGCACCAGTTCCGTCAGGATTGGAAAGTCCCGCCGCACAGCGTTAGCGTCAAACGCGGGGTGCGCCGATGCAATCGCCGGTATTTGTCCCATGCGGGCACCGCCGCCAAATGGCACGGCCTCGTCAAGGAAATAGAACGGCGGCGCGCCAGCGGGATTGATAGGCAAAGTGTCCGTACCAGCGGATGGACGGGCATTGGTGGCGGGCATGATGCTGAATGGCAATAAGGCCGAGGAGGCATTCAGTTCCGGGGGAAGTGGCAACGAGAACGCGGCAAATGTATCGGCGTAGGGG
>JBDSSX010000057.1:0-5015 GCA_039928555.1 Nitrosospira sp.
TAAGGATTCCACTGAAACAGGGAAAAGACGCTATAGCCATTCAATATAGATGGCTTCCGCAATTCCTGGTTGACAGGAGTGTCGAAATTCTTAATCGCGACGAGTGCCGCACGCCTATGCTATGGAACGAAAAGCCGAACGCGGGCTTCTGTGCCCATTCGGCGAAACCCTGGCTACCCGTAGCTGAAAATTTTAAGGATATAAACGTAGAAACGCAATTGGCGGAGCCCCATTCGCTTCTCAACTTTTACAAAAAGGTGATTCGCCTTCGAAATGAAACGCCCGCGCTACATGACGGAAGTCTTGAGATCGCACATGGCTTGTGCGATAAGAGAATGTTGGCATACTATCGGATCTCCAACGGAGAAAAATATATAGTATTGCTCAACATGTCCCGTTCACGAGTAAAAAACCCGGTGAATAATGTCGAACTATTGCTATCGACACACCCCCAAAGTGAAGCACATCAATTACAACCATTTGAAGGAAGGTTGATGATATTAGGTAGGTAAGCTTCCAGAGCTATTCATCCGGCGAGAAAATACGATGAATTTCGTCACTTCGAGCTTGACCCAGAATACAGCCCAAACCAAGAATGACGTATTTCGAATACCACTGGATATCGGTTTCCAACGGTGTGATGCTTATACTGTTTGCTCGCCGGATCAATAAGTTGTGGAAAACTTAAACTGGCGTTTTAACTCAGCCTGAATGGGTAACGGAAGCTTGGATTGCATCACGTCAAGAAACAAGTTTCGCTGTCGCCATATTGCGGGGGCTACAACGGGATAGCACCCGTAATATCAACGTGATCCACAATGGAGCATCCCGCACGATCACGTCAATCAGGCGGACGTGAAATATCCTTCATTCCGATAGGTCCGGCGTTCTTGCTCTCCGCCACAATCCGGTACAGTCCAGTACACTTATCCCATCCGCAGCCGGACCGCCTTGCCAACAAGTGAAGCGCTCATCAATTCAGTGGCAAGCTTTTAGCCATTTGCAGTGCCCGATTCGGCGTACCCACCAAGACAACTATTCAGCTTTGCTCAATCCCCAGGTTAGGAAATTACATTAATTGCCGTTACTGATAGGTAAGGCCGCAGTTATCCGTGACGAGATGCAGGATTTTCATTTTGTGAATCATGAAAGGACTCTATGAGAATAAGTTTTTTTATAAAATTTTTTACCACAATCCTGATGCTGCTTCTCTCCGCAATCGGAACAATGGTTTATCAAGCGTTTGGCATTCAAAATGATATTGCCATCAGCGAACGCCATCGCTACCGCTCTTTGCTGCTTGCCGGCGAGTTATTCCAAAGTTCCGAAGACCTCACCCGCATGGCGCGCACCTATGTGACCACCGGCAATCCGGCTTATAAGCATCATTTTTTCGAGATACTCGATATCCGTGAAGGCATCAAGCCACGTCCCCAAAACTATTCAGCAACATACTGGCACTTTACCGATGCGAAAAAAAATTCTGTTGCGGAGCAAGGAGAACTCGTTTCTTTACTGGAAATGATGGATAAGGAAGGCTTTAGCCAACAGGAGATTGCCCTGATGCGGGAAGCCAAAGCGAATTCAGATAAATTGGCGAGCCTGGAGAAACAGGCGATTGCGGCTTTAAGCGGACTATACGATGACGGTCATGGCAATCTTATCGTTCACCACGCACCGGATCGGAAATTCGCCATCGACTTGTTGTTCGGAGAGCGATATATCGCCGGGAAAGCCGGCGTCATGGCGCCAATTCAGCAATTCAGGGATTTGCTCGATGTGCGAACGCAAGCGAAGGTAAATGATGAGCTCACCCGCCTGCATCGCCAGATTCTGTTAATGATGGTATTCATCGTTATCGCGCTGTTTGTTCTTGTAGTTACCATTTTCTATACTCGCCGCACCATACTGCGTCCACTGGCTCAACTTCGCGGCCAGGCAATTCAACTCACACGGGGCGATTACGCTGCCCGTTGCGATATCAACACGAAAAATGAATTGTCTGAACTCGGTACGACATTCAACGCTATGGCGAATGCAATCGAGCAAGACATCGCGGCGCTCAAATTGGCTGAAGAATCCATGCGCCAGGCGACGATGGTGTTTGAGAACAGCAGTGAGGCGATGATGGTAACGAGTGCGGACAATACCATTATCAGCATTAACCCGGCATTTACCAGGGTGACCGGCTATACGCCCGGTGAAGTAGTGGGAACGAATCCCGGCATTCTCAATACCGGCCTTCACGATGAATTTTTTTTCCAGGCGATGCGAACCTCCCTTGAGGCCACCGGCCATTGGGAGGGAGAAATAACAGGCCGGCGCAAGAACATGGAAATCTATTCCGAGTGGCGCAAGATAAACGCTATTTATGATGAAGAAGGATTAGTAGATAGATGGGTGACACTGTTCTCGGACATCACGTCGAAGAAAAAATCCGATGCATTGATCTGGGAGCAGGCCAATTTCGATTCTCTGACTAATCTTCCCAACCGTTATATGTTCCACAACCGTCTGGAGCAGGAGATCAAGAAGGCCAATCGCTCCGGGTCATCCATAGCACTGATACTTCTTGATCTGGACCATTTCAAGGAAGTCAACGACACGTATGGACACAACAGTGGCGACGTTCTTCTCAAAGAAGCGGCGTGGCGCCTGAGCAGCTGCGTACGCGGGGTCGATACGGTGGCACGCCTGGGTGGCGATGAATTCACCGTGATTCTGGGTGGGCTGAACAATACCATCAGCATCAACCGGATTGTCCGGGACATCCTGCATAGAATGGCCGAGCCGTTTCGGTTAGGGGATAAAGTGGCCTATGTATCAGCCAGTATAGGGGTCACGTTTTATCCACAAGATGCCGCTGACATGGAAGTTTTAGTGAGAAACGGCGATCAGGCGATGTATGCCGCCAAAAATCAGGGCCGGAACTGTGTCAGCTATTTTACCCCTACTCTGCATGAAGCCGCGCAAACACGCATGCGGCTGGCCAGCGATTTACGTGGCGCCCTTGCCGGCGGCCAGTTTCAGTTGCATTACCAACCCATCGTGGAACTTTCTACGGGCATTATTCATAAAGCGGAAGCGTTTCTGCGCTGGCACCATCCAAAACTTGGTCTGGTAAATCCCGCGGATTTCATTTCCATCGCTGAAGAAACAAGAATGATCGTCGATATCGGCGATTGGGTTTTCCAGACTGCGGCGCAGCAAGCCAAGAATTGGCGCACGTCACATTGCGCCGAATTTCAGATCAGTATCAACACCTCTCCCGTGCAGTATCGCAAGGATGTCGATCTCCATAAAACATGGCTTGAATTTTTACAGGAATTGGGATTACCAGGGCAAAGTGTCGTCATCGAAATCACCGAAGGCTTACTGATGGACGCCAGCCCGGCCGTTACGTCCAAGCTGCTTGCCTTCAGGAATGCGGGTATTCAGGTCTCCATGGACGATTTCGGCACCGGTTACTCCTCCCTTGCTTATCTCAAGAAATTTGACATCGACTATCTCAAGATAGACCAGTCCTTTGTGCAGAGTCTGGCTCCTGATTCCAACGATTTGGCGTTATGCGAAGCCATCATTGTGATGGCGCACAAACTCGGTATAAAGGTGATCGCCGAGGGAGTAGAAACGGAAGAACAACGTGACCTACTTGCCCTCTCTGGATGTGATTACGGGCAAGGCAATCTGTTCTCCAAACCGTTACCGGCGGATGAATTCGAGAACCTGATAAAAAACTGAGCCAGGCGAAAGAATGATAACCAGCGTAGGTTGTCAATCTTGTATTCAGGCATACCATCATCACCCCCTTGTTTAATCCGCCGGATAAACATGCGTCATGAGTTGATAAGCCCGATTATTTCAGCAATCTGCATCTTGGTGCCTGTATCGACACCCATCCGAGTGCACGGTTAAGGTAGGCGCTGCCTTCCGTGATTCTGCGGATTTTCATATGTGCCACGCCAAGGTGAAAGTAAGCATTGCCATCATGCAAGCCGCTGCCTCGGGCAGACCCCAAGGAGTTAATCAACTAATCGACGAAGCTATATACAACGATTATTACTTATATTCCCGAACTACTGTAGCGCCAGGAAAGTAATCCTCATGCATTATTCATGTCTCTTTTCGAGTATCCGGACATTACCTTGTCCGCTTTTGCATAATAGGCTTCACTCCACTTACGCTTGTCGTAGGTCGAGCCCAACCCTTCAGTCTCACTCGACATGGGACGTTGGCGGATCCCATTGCGCCATTTCCGTAATCCTTGAACGATATGAAATAATTTGCGACATAATGGACGGAACCAACTCCTTCCAATCAAGCTGATAATTGCGTGGAAAAGCGTACCCAGCGATACCTTTCCGATGATTCTGCGCATGGTTTTCTCGTGGTGGGAGCTACAACCGGCAGCCCGACGGTAATCACAATCTTACGCATTCTGATAATTTTGGCTATTGGACTCAGGTACAACTCAGGCATCCGACGGAAGACGGCAACTTTGAAGGATGCGATGAAATCACGCGGAAAAGATACGGATTAATGCCCGGTCAAGGTCGCCCGGTTTTTTATGTTGATTCACCTTTATCCGTTTTTCCGCTTTCACGCTCAGGATCCCGCACGCCATGCCCTTGGCCATGAGGATGAGCATGCATCAGATCACCATGACGGTGAAGATTGGCGCGTAGTATGAATTTCTCCCGAACATACTTGATCAGCACCGACAAGCAGAACAGCAGCGCGCCGAACAGCACGATGGTAGCTCCCGAGGCCGCGTTAAAAATGTAACTCAGGTACATTCCCGCCACGCCGGTTACCGCCCCTATGATGAGAGAATAAATCAGCATGCGGCTGAAACTATCCGTCATCATGCGCGCTGTCACCGCGGGCGCGATAAGCGTGGCGGCAATCATGGTGACGCCGACGACATTCATGGAAGCAATAATCGATAGCGTAAGGAGAAGCGAAAATACCAACTGCACGATTCCCGTTCTGATGCCGAACACCCGCGCCGCTTC